>NZ_CP019225.1:3440389-3508692 GCF_010222815.1 Synechocystis sp. CACIAM 05
GATTTATACACCTCAGTTATTGAGAAACTTCCATTGCTTATTTGACAAATTGAAGAAGGCAGTAATGGCTTTAGGAGACCTTATTATTGCCCCAATTATTTTACCTTTCCACCTACACTAATAGAAGAGCGATCAGTTGGAAATTAAGAACATCTTCGCTGATACTAAACATTAACCCGATCATATCTCAGCACTTTCTGTTTGATTAACTGTAGAGCACTAAAAAAGGTAGAAGAGAGAACCCCGTAGCAAATAGGATTAACTGACTTCTACCCTACAACCTATTGACAGTATGCTGTTTTGATGGAGAATTTACTGTTTGGTCAAACGGGTTAATACCGCATTAGAACGTTCAATGAAACCTTTCATGCCCTCCGCATCAAAACCTTTTTGGGCCATCAATGCCAAGTCATAAACATGTTGACAAAGGGATTTTGCTAATTCTGCTGAGGGAGATTCCCCACTGCCAGTGACAATACTGCCTTGGCTGAGGGAAAGAATGTTTTGAATTAGGGGGTGGTTGGTGTTAATGGCTAACACGTGTTGTTCCGGGAAAGCCATCGCCTGCTGTTGCATCATGGCAGTCATTTCCTGGAGGCGTCGCATGGCTTCTGGTAGAAGTACCATGGCTGGAGGGGTAGATTGGGGATCGTCGGATTTTAATGATTGGGTTTTGATGTTGATGTTGGGATTATTGAGGGCCTTTTCAAAGATTTCTTTGATTTGCTCACTGCGGGATTTGTTGGTGGCGGGGTCCACAATGTCGCTGGCTTTATCCTCTTCAATCAAACTTTGATCCAGTTCTGAGTCTACCCGGGAAAATTTGACGTCACTGTATTCTTTTTCTAGGAAAGGAATGAAGTAATTAGTGTCAATGAAAGAATCCATAAATAGGACTTCAATACCCTGGTTTTTATATAGTTCCACATAGGTGGCTTGGGTAGCTTGATCGGTGCAATAAAAAACTCGATTTTCGTGGCGTTCTTTATTGCGTTCCAAATAACGTTTCAGGCTGGTGTAACCTTCTTTTTCGTAGGGATTAACCCCGTCACTCTGGTTAGTTTCAGCCCAGGCATCACCATCTTCGGTCAGAACTTCTACCTTTGGTTCCGTACTTTCTGCTGTGGCTTTATAGGTGGTGCGGTAGAGCAATAAATCTTCTACTTGTTGTTTGAATTTATCTTCCCGCAGGGAACCAAATTTGACAAAGGTACCAATGTCTTCCCAACATTTGAGATATTCTGCCGGATTTTCGTCGTACAAAGATTTAAGGCGATCGCCAACTTTTTTGGCAATGTAATCGGCAATGCGACGCACAGTGCGGTGATTAGTGAGGGCACTGCGGGAAACGTTGAGGGGAATATCGGGACTATCAATTACCCCCCGGAGCGGCATCAAAAATTCGGGAATGACTTCTTCGCAATGGTCACTGACAAAAACTTGATTGCAGAAAAGTTTAATTTGCCCTTTGGACACATCCACATCGGGGCGTAATTTGGGAAAATAGAGAATACCATTGAGCAAGAAGGGATAATCGGTGTTTAAATGCACCCACAGCAGGGGATCTTCCTGGAAAGGATAAAGATAGCGGTAAAACTCCAGGTAATCTTCTTTGGTTAAATTTTGAGGTGATTCCTTCCAGATGGCCCGCTGTTTATTTAGCGTTTCCCCTTCAAAGCGGATGGGCACTGCCATAAAGTCAGAATAGGTTTTCACCAATTGCCGGATGCGACCAGTCTCCAAATATTCCTGTTCATCGTCCAGCAAAGTTAGGGTGACTGTGGTTCCTACCTGCTGACGATCGGAATCCGTCAGTTCAAATTCCGGTGAACCGTCGCAACTCCAATGCACCGCCTGGGCCCCCTCTTGGTAAGAAAGGGTGTCAATTTCCACTTTTTGGGACACCATGAAAGCGGAATAGAAACCCAAACCAAAGTGACCAATCAAATCATTGGCAGACTTTTGGAACTTTTCAATGAACTCCTCCGCACTAGAGAAAGCCACTTGGTTGATGTACTTTTTCACTTCATCGGCGGTCATGCCAATGCCGTTATCGGTAATAGAAAGGGTTTTATTCACCTTATCCACTACCAGTGTAATTTGGGGATCGGGCACTTCTCCAGAGCCGTCGCTGGCAAAAGCAGCCATTTTCCGTTTACTAATGGCATCAACGGCGTTGGAAATTAATTCCCTTAAAAAGATTTCATGGTCAGTGTAGAGAGACTTTTTAATAATCGGGAAAATATTCTCGGTATGGATTGTGATATTGCCTTTTTCGAGTACTGCCATAGGTCTTTAGATTTAATGTTTAGGATTGTTAGGAAATTTGGTGGATTAGCAAAACTTCCAGGAACCTAGTCAGCTCCCCAGATTTGCCCAGCGCCCCAGCAATGGGGGTAACCCCATCATCATACGAAGCCAGGGACAGTTTACTCAGCGGCAGTTTCCGACCTTTGCCATTTCGGTTATCCGTACCCCCACAGTGATCTGACAACTCAGCTCCGAATCCCAACGGCGATCGCCATTCTTGCTTGGGGCATTAAAACCCGCTAGTTAGCCGGAATTTCCGTCCAGATTCCCTTTCCAGATGTCCCCCTCGGTTCTAAACTTGACTTCGAAGTGTGTTGTTGGCAATCGAGAGGTCTGCTTGTGAAACGTGTCTTAGCGATTATCCTGGGCGGTGGGGCCGGGACCCGCCTCTATCCTTTAACCAAACTCAGAGCCAAACCCGCAGTTCCCTTGGCCGGAAAGTATCGCCTCATCGATATTCCCGTCAGTAATTGCATCAACTCAGAAATCGTTAAGATTTACGTCCTTACCCAGTTTAATTCCGCCTCCCTTAACCGTCACATCAGCCGGGCCTATAATTTTTCCGGCTTCCAAGAAGGATTTGTGGAAGTCCTCGCCGCCCAACAAACCAAAGATAATCCCGATTGGTTTCAGGGCACTGCTGATGCGGTACGGCAATACCTCTGGTTGTTTAGGGAATGGGACGTAGATGAATATCTTATTCTGTCCGGCGACCATCTCTACCGCATGGATTACGCCCAATTTGTTAAAAGACACCGGGAAACCAATGCCGACATAACCCTTTCCGTTGTGCCCGTGGATGACAGAAAGGCACCCGAGCTGGGCTTAATGAAAATCGACGCCCAGGGCAGAATTACTGACTTTTCTGAAAAGCCCCAGGGGGAAGCCCTCCGGGCCATGCAGGTGGACACCAGCGTTTTGGGCCTAAGTGCGGAGAAGGCTAAGCTTAATCCTTACATTGCCTCCATGGGCATTTACGTTTTCAAGAAGGAAGTATTGCACAACCTCCTGGAAAAATATGAAGGGGCAACGGACTTTGGCAAAGAAATCATTCCTGATTCAGCCAGTGATCATAATCTGCAAGCCTATCTCTTTGATGACTATTGGGAAGACATTGGTACCATTGAAGCCTTCTATGAGGCTAATTTAGCCCTGACCAAACAACCCAGTCCCGACTTTAGTTTTTATAACGAAAAAGCCCCCATCTATACCAGGGGTCGTTATCTTCCCCCCACCAAAATGTTGAATTCCACCGTGACGGAATCCATGATCGGGGAAGGTTGCATGATTAAGCAATGTCGCATCCACCACTCAGTTTTAGGCATTCGCAGTCGCATTGAATCTGATTGCACCATTGAGGATACTTTGGTGATGGGCAATGATTTCTACGAATCTTCATCAGAACGAGAAGCCCTCAAAGCCCGGGGGGAAATTGCCGCTGGCATAGGTTCCGGCACCACTATCCGCCGAGCCATCATCGACAAAAATGCCCGCATCGGCAAAAACGTCATGATTGTCAACAAGGAAAATGTCCAGGAAGCTAACCGGGAAGAGTTAGGTTTTTACATCCGCAATGGCATCGTAGTAGTGATTAAAAATGTCACGATTGCCGACGGCACGGTAATCTAGGGCCAGTTTCTTTCCTCGCACCATAGCCATGACCGCTCCCGTTAAAGCAGTAAAATCCCTGAGCCAAAAGTTTGCCCCCCTCCGGTCTGTCCTGGACCAATTGGACGGCCTGGGCATTCTTGCCTGGGGGATTTTGATGCTCAAGTACTCCTTTTCTGGGGAATTGGGTTTACTCATTCATCCCAACTATTTTGGGTTGGTGACAGTGACAGGGTTCGTCCTATTGTTTTTGGGCGGCCTGCGATTGTTTCAAACTGGCAGACGTTGGTTAAAGAGAGCCCGCCGCAGTGGCAATGGTAACCAAGACAGTGTGACCCACGTAACGGTTTTACCCCTAGGACTGGGCACTGCCCTGTTGTTAGTTACCGCTGTGATGGGGCTTTTTATTACTCCGTCCGTTTTCAGCAGTCAATTGGCCATCCAACGGGGCATTAGTATGACTTTGCCCCCCACCCAAACCCAGATATCCAGCTTTGCCTCCCAGATTAAGCCGGAGGATCGCACCCTAGTGGACTGGGTCCGCACCATCAGCGCCTATCCAGAGCCTGACGTTTACGCCGGCCAAAAGGTTGATGTAACTGGCTTTGTCGTTCACCCTGAATACTTGCCAGATAACTACCTCCTCATTAGCCGCTTCATTCTGACTTGCTGTGCAGTGGACGCTTATCCTGTGGCTTTGACGGTCCGTTTAGAAGGTTCCCGTAGTCAGTATCCCCCCGATACTTGGCTAACCATCCAAGGACAAATGGTGGCCGCAACCTTACCCAGCTCAACGGATCAGGGCAGACAAGGGGCAGAAAAGCGTCAGGTTGTGGTGGAAGCTCAGTCGGTGGAAGTGGTACCAACTCCGGCGGATCCTTATAGTTACGCCGATTGAGCCATTGACAAAGGAACCTAATCTGTTCCGAATCCATCGATACGAAAGCGGGAATTACGTCAGAAACGATTAGCGATTCGCTAAGATAACTCAGCATTGTTACGTAAATGTGTTGACCAGTATGAAAGGTTTGTCTGGGCTGTTACAGTTTTTCATCGGCTTTATTTTGGGGGTAACCTTGTTTGTGGGGGGAATTTCCCTGGCCGGTTATCTGGTTTTTAATCGTTTTGCGGCTAACCCGGAAAAGCCATTATTTCCCGAAGAACAAAGTCAGCCCCAAGATGACCAGCCTTCCCCCACAGGGACAGAATCGCCCCAAGCATCACCGTCACCGAGTCCTTCCCCTTCCCCCACAGAGGAACTTCCCTCTGGGGCCTATAAAGCCAAGGTAATTTGGAATGGAGGCTTGAATGTTCGTACCGGGCCAGATCGGGAGTCTGATTCCCTTGCTACGATCAACTACAATGACGAAGTGGTGGTGCTGGCAACCCAGGGGGAATGGTCTAAGTTGAGGCTGTCTGGAGGCACAGAAGGATGGGTAAGATCGGGCAATCTGGAAAAACTCCCAACACCATAGCTATTCTCGGAGCAGAAACCCGGGCAAAGAAAAATAGAAGAAAATTTGATTAATTCCGACCATCCAAACATTTAGGGGCAGGACATTGTATTGCATTGGTTTAATTAGTGGCACTTCCGTGGATGGCATTGATGCCTGTTTAGTCGACATTAGTGGGTCTGGATTAGACCTCAAGGTTGATTTGTTGCGGGGGGAAACCTACCCTTACCCTGATGCATTGCGCCAGGAGATTTTAGCTTTGTGTGCAGGAACTCCCGTCAGTCCGGAGGCGATCGCCTTTTTGGATGACAGTATTGCCAAGGAATTTGCCCAGGCGGCCCAGCAAATTCAACAATCTTTGCCCCCAGCGGATCTCATTGGTTCCCATGGCCAAACTATTTTCCACCGTCCCCCCAATCCAGAGAAAGCCTTTTCCCTCGGTTACAGTTGGCAGTTGGGCCGGGGAGAGGCGATCGCCAATTTGACAGGCATTACCACGGTGAGTAATTTTCGGGCGGCGGACATTGCCGCAGGGGGCCAGGGGGCACCATTGGTTTCTAAAATTGATGTTTGCCTGTTGAGCCATCAAGATGAACACCGCTGTGTGCAGAATTTAGGTGGCATTGGTAATGTGACCTATCTCCCCCCCCGCAGTCAGATAAATTGGCAGGAAAAAATTTGTGGCTGGGATACGGGGCCCGCCAACGTCCTAGTTGACCTGGCAGTGCAAAAATTTACCCGGGGAGAAAAAACCTATGATCAGGGGGGACAATGGGCGGCCCAGGGTGAGCCCTGCCAGGAATTGGTAGACCAATGGTTACAAGAACCCTTTTTCCAACAACATCCGCCTAAATCCACCGGGCGGGAATTGTTTGGGGCGTTGTACCTCGACAACTGTTGGATAGAAGCCCAGCGCCATGACTTGAATGAAACCGATTTTTTGGCTACTCTAACGGAATTTACAGCCCGCTCTGTGGTGACTGAATATCAAAGATTTTTGCCCCAACTGCCCGATCGCCTGTTACTGTGTGGCGGTGGTGCCCATAACCTCTATCTGAGGGAGCGGCTCCAATATCACTTAGGCTCCAACACAAAAATTCAGCGCACCGACGATGTTGGTCTGAACAGCGATTTCAAAGAGGCGATCGCCTTTGCCGTATTAGCCTATTGGCGTTTCCAGGAGCAATTTCCAGGTAATGTCCCCCTAGTCACCGGTGCTAGCCAAGATTGTCTGTTGGGGAATATTCACCTTGTCCCAGTTGGTAGTTAAATAGTTCCAAAGAACTACTTCACTTTGATCTTTGATTAATTGTTGGTAGCTTCCGCCAATTCCGCCAGTCTCTCCTGTTGATCCTGGGAAATGCAAGACTCGATGATGGTGTGAATTTCCCCTTCCAGAGCCGTGTTTAAATCAAAGTTGCGTCCCAAGCGGTGGTCGGTAACTCGATTATCTTTGTAGTTATAGGTGCGGATTTTCTCCGAACGGGAACCCGTACCCACCTGCGATCGCCGATTGGAACTGATGGCATCATTTTGTTCTTGGAGCATCATGTCATAGAGCTTGGCCCGGAGAATTTGCATCGCCCGTTCACGGTTTTGCAGTTGGGAACGTTCTTCGGTGCAAAAAATCCGAATACCTGTGGGTTTATGGAACAGATCCACCGCCGTTTCCACCTTGTTAACGTTCTGTCCACCGGCTCCACCGGAGCGAGCTGTACTCATTTCAATGTCTTTGGGATCAATTTTTACTTCCACGTCATCCACTTCCGGCATGATGGCCACCGTAGCTGTGGAGGTGTGTACCCGACCCCCAGCCTCCGTCACCGGCACCCGTTGCACCCGATGCACCCCTGCTTCAAATTTCAACTGGCTGTAAACCCGGTCCCCTTTAACTTCCAGAATGGCTTCCTTAAAGCCTCCCATATCCGCTAAGGACTCACTCAGCAGACTCACTTTCCAACCCTGACTTTCGGCATACCTGGTGTACATACGGACTAAATCTCCAGCCCAGATACTAGCCTCATCTCCCCCGGTGCCGGCGCGGATTTCCAACATAATATTTTTCTCATCGTTGGGGTCCTTGGGCAGAAGGAGGATAGTGAGACGTTTTTCCAACTCCCCAATGGCATTTTCCAACTCTTCCACTTCCAACTGGGCCATTTCCCGCATTTCTGGGTCATTGCCAGATTCTTTGACAATTTGTCGGGCCCCTTTTAAATCTTCCTGGCTTCTTTTCCAAGTCTCGTAGGTATCAACGGTTTCTTCCAAGGACGAGCGGGCTTTGGCCACCCGTTGCAACTCGTCGGGGTTAGTGGCAATGTCCGGATCCGCTAGCATCCTAGTCAATTCCTGATAGGTTTGCTCCACAGAAGCTAGTTTGTCTAAGAGGTACGTTTCCGCCATGGTCTGCCTTGGGTCAAAATGCTCAGTCTTCTATTCTAACTCCCCCAAGACCCCCTTGCTTTTTCCCCTTGCATAGGCGAAAAGACAACGAAAATGGTTAATCGTCATCCTCGAACAGAAGCTCTTCAATCAACTCTTCCAAGATAGACTTCAAGTCGTCATCGTCAGGATCTACCAATTCGACTTCTGTGTCACTGGCAACTCTAGCTAGAAACAAAACACGCTCCCAGGGAGTATAAATATTGTACTGTTCCTCTTCATGGTAAAAGCTCGTTAAAAGTTGTAGCTCTTCTTCTTGAGCTTTTCCATCAGGATCCTTTCCTTCTATTTCTAGTGTAAGAATATCTTCGTCTTCAATGGGGGGCAGTTCACCGCTGACAGTGAGGGTGTAGGCAGTGTACTTCAATGACAAATCTAATTCTGCTAGCACAGCTTTAGCATCGGCAAAGATCCGACTAATTTCCTCTTCATCGTCAAGTAGTATTACTCCCTCGTCGTCGTCCTCATTATCATCCCAAACAATAATTACTACTGGGATGTCTACAGGTGTTAATAGTAAGTACTGTACGTCGTTTTTTTCAAGGGAATTTTCCACGTAGCAATCTAAAGGCCGCCCCGCTTCATCGTAGAGCGTTATGCTATCGCTTTCATCCGGTTCATTTTCTTGATTAAACAGATAAGCAGACATATAACTTAATAATGTTATTGAGTATTAAGAGTATCACGGAAGAAGCAGATATTTAAGAAGAGAACTCAATCAAAGTTTAGATGATCTAGCCAATTAGTTTTTTCAATAATGTTAACTCCGTTGATATCCGTAAGATTATATTGCAATGGGGTAATGGTGATGAAGTTATCTTGGCTAGCCTGGACATCAGTGGGAATGCGGCGGTTGAGACGGAGATAGTCTGGTTGGGGAATTTCTTTTACCCTTTCCCCCGCTAGCCAGTAGTAGCGTTTTCCCCGGGGATCATACCTTTCTTCAAAGGTTTCGCTATAGCGTTGCAGTCCCTGGCGGGTGAGTCTAACTCCGGCAATCTGCTCCGCTGGTACCGCTGGAATATTGATGCTAAATAAGGTCGGTTCCGTCAATGGCGATCGCCAGAGATGCTGGACAAAGCAATTGGCAAAGTCAGCCGCGGGCTGAAAATCGGTGGCTGTAAAACTGACCAAACTCAAAGCAATGCTAGGAATGCCCTCGATCAACCCTTCCATGGCAGCGGAAACTGTACCGGAATATAAAACATCAGTGCCGAGGTTAGCACCGTGGTTAACTCCGGAAAGGACAAAATCCGGATAACGGGGCATCACCGCATGGAGGGCAAACTTCACACAGTCAGCGGGGGTACCGGAACAGGACCAAGCCTTGATGCGGGGATCAAAAACATCCTCCACAATGCCAGCTCGAATGGGTCGATGGAGAGTCAGACCATGGCCGGTGGCGGATCTTTCCCGGTCAGGACAGACCACTGTGACTTCATGGCCTGCGGCGGCTAGGGTGTTGGCCAAGGTACGTACCCCTTGGGAAAAAATGCCGTCATCGTTACTGACGAGGAGATTGAGGACCGGGGATGGGGTCATAGGACACCAAAGAATCGAGATTGTGCCTGCCAGCCTTAACGATATCAGGCTATGTCCCGCTTAAACTCTGATTCTTACCAGGTAACTCCTGGGCTCCATGGGGCCACAACCAGGAAGTATTTTGTTCCTTTGGCCAATGGGGCGATCGGGGAAAAATGGCTTGATCTGGCATTTACAAGAAAAAATTTTATTTTTTAATGATTTATTTTTTTCTATTAAAATCTTTTTTTTACCTTTGGAAACCAACTGCAATCTGAGAAACCATCTTGTTTTTTTAAAGAAATATTATTAATCTGAAATTCAAGGGAAGTTAATCAATGCCAATAATTATCTCGCATTATTAATCCCCCTTTATCTATCTGGTTGAGTTGGATTTAGATGATAGTTTATCACCAAAATAACAAGCAAAAATCAAATCCAAGCTTAAACCCAAAATCTTACTTCGTAATTATTCGCTATGACTACTACCCAATTAGGATTACAGGAACAAAGCCTGTGGTCACGGTTCTGTTGTTGGATTACTAGCACTTCTAATCGCCTTTACATCGGCTGGTTTGGGGTGTTGATGATCCCCACTTTGTTAACCGCTACCACCTGTTTTATTATCGCTTTCATCGCCGCTCCCCCGGTGGATATTGATGGCATTCGGGAGCCCATTGCTGGTTCTTTACTGTACGGTAACAATATCATCACTGCCGCCGTAGTGCCCAGTTCCAATGCCATTGGCTTGCACTTTTACCCCATTTGGGAAGCCCATAGCCTCGATGAATGGCTTTACAATGGTGGCCCTTACCAATTGATTGTTTTTCACTTTTTAATTGGGATTTTTTGTTATCTCGGTCGTCAATGGGAATTGTCTTACCGTCTAGGAATGCGTCCTTGGATCTGTGTTGCCTATAGCGCCCCCGTCGCCGCTGCCACTGCTACTTTGTTGATCTATTCCATTGGTCAAGGCTCTTTCTCCGATGGTTTACCCCTAGGCATCAGTGGCACTTTTAACTTCATGTTGGTGCTGCAAGCGGAACATAACGTACTGATGCATCCTTTCCACATGTTAGGGGTAGCTGGGGTGTTTGGTGGGGCTTTGTTTGCCGCTATGCACGGTTCCTTGGTTACTTCTTCCTTAATTCGAGAAACTACAGAAGTTGAATCCCAAAATCAAGGTTACAAATTTGGTCAAGAGGAAGAAACCTACAACATCGTTGCTGCCCACGGTTACTTTGGTCGCTTAATTTTCCAATATGCTTCCTTTAACAATAGTCGGGCTCTCCACTTCTTTCTGGGAGCTTGGCCAGTGGTAGGCATCTGGTTTGCCGCTTTGGCAGTCTGTTGTTTCGCTTTCAACCTCAACGGTTTTAACTTCAACCAATCCATTCTGGATGCCCAAGGCCGTCCCGTGAGCACCTGGGCCGATGTGATTAACCGTGCCAACATTGGTTTTGAGGTGATGCACGAACGCAACGTTCACAATTTCCCCTTGGATTTAGCTTCCGGTGATGCCCAAATGGTGGCCCTGAACGCCCCCGCCATTGAAGGCTAGTGCCATTGCCATAACTGCTTTCGGTTGGACTTCGTTTCATTTGGTTAATCAAGGGCACTCTCGCAATGGGGTGCCTTTTATGGTTCAAGCTTAAAGTTAAGCCAGTAAAGTTTAAGTCTATTTCTAGGGTGAAATGTAATGAATCAATTTAGGGACTGGGGTTTTTCCACTGATTGGTGGCAAGGCAAAAAAGGGGAATATTGGGTGCTTGGGCAAACAATTCTCTCCGTTGGATTTGTACTGTTACCGGTTTATACTCCTACTAATTTACAGTTACTAGCTGAACAAAATCAGTGGATTGCGTGGGCTGGTACTCTGTTTTTTGGCATGATTGCGGCAGTTTTGCTGATTGGAGGGGGTCTGCATTTAGGGGAAAATCTGACTCCCTTGCCCCATCCTAAAAAGGATAGTCAATTGGTCACCACTGGTATTTACAGCATGGTCCGTCATCCCCTCTACGGCGGCGTGGTTTTTCTGGCGATCGCCTATGGCTTTTGGCAATGGAGTTTGACCCATTTAATCGGAGCAGTGGTGTTATTTATATTTTTTAATCTCAAAGCTAATCGGGAAGAAATTTGGCTCCAAGATAAATTTAACGACTATGGCAATTATCGAGACCAGGTGAAAAAGCTGATTCCTTGGCTTTATTAAAGGAATATGAAGAAAAATATGGGAAAAAACTATGTGGGATGAAAGATTTAGCCAGTCAGAATATGTTTACGGTACAGAACCGAATGATTTTTTGGTCAGTGTGGCCAATCAAATTCCCCAGGGAAAAATTCTTTGTTTAGCAGAAGGAGAAGGTCGTAATGCTTGTTTTTTAGCAAGTTTGGGTTATGAAGTGACCGCGGTGGATCAATCTTCGGTCGGTTTAGCCAAAGCAAAACAATTAGCCCAGGAAAAAGGTGTAAAAATTACCACCGTCCAGAGTAATTTAGCCGATTTTGACATTGTCGCGGATGCCTGGGAAGGCATTGTTTCCATTTTTTGCCATTTACCTTCTAGTTTAAGACAACAACTTTATCCCAAAGTTTATCAAGGCTTAAAACCTGGTGGAGTGTTTATTTTAGAAGGTTTTGCTCCAGAACAATTACAATACAACACCGGTGGCCCAAAGGATTTAGATCTATTGCCTAAGTTGGAAACGTTGCAGAGTGAATTGCCGAGTTTGAATTGGCTAATTGCCAACAATTTGGAACGAAATTTAGATGAGGGAGCTTACCATCAAGGGAAAGCCGCCCTGATTCAGCTATTGGGACAAAAGTAAACCACAATCGAATTTAATTATTCCATTTCCATGGCATCAATTGTTTTCCGCTACCTTACTGTTCTCGTTTTTTCTCTTTGCTTAATGTTTTTTTCCCCGCCTACCCTGGCGGCAGGTTCTCCTCCCTTGCTGAATTCAGAGCTCAATCCCCAGACTCAGACAATGGATTTGGCGATCGATAGCTTTTTAGATTCTATCCCTGCCAATTATTATCCTATTCGTACACCGGCAGCCCTGAAAAAACAATTAGATGATGCAAAAACCACCTTAGTGGATGTGAGGGAAGTTAAGGAATATCAAGCTGGACATATTCCCGGAGCAATCAATATTCCCTTGCGGGCTTTAAGCCATAATCTGGCACAGATTCCCCCAGACAGAAAGGTTATTGTTTACTGTTCCACTGGCTACCGTTCCGCCATGGCGGTGATGGCTTTAACTCTTTTAGGCTACGAAAATGTTCTGGCATTTTCTCCTAGTTTTACTGGCTGGCAAGCGGCAGGGGAAGCAATTGCCAAAGCTTGATTAATGAATCCGATGAAATCTTCCTTTGTGCATAGTTAAATTGCCCCCTTAACAAAAATTTATTGTTATAATAAAAAAGTAAAGACAAGAAGAATAGTTTCAATATTTTGTCCTTTACTTAATTGCATAAGGATTTCAATTAATCTTAGGAAGAAATTTTTCCATCCCCCATACGGAGATTATAATCATGGCTACTAACATGGGTTCCATTGATCGTTTGATTCGCTTAGTTATTGCTTCAGCTCTGCTCTATCTTGGTCTTTTTTTCTACTCCGGCACTAGCCTAGGACTTGGACTTACTGCCGGAGGCGGATTGATGCTATTTTCCGCTACTTTTGGCTTTTGTGGGCTGTATAAATTGCTCGGCATTAGCACCAAATAGATCCGTATTTTGACTGTTACTGCTCACATTGTTTTGTTCTTTTCTCACCCTATTTAGCACTAATTTAATCATGGATAACACACAGGCGATCGCCCCCCCTTCCTATTCCCGTCGTCAATTACTCAACTTTTTAGCTGGCACCACCGTTGCTGTCACCGCCAGTGCAGGAGCCTACGCCATGGGGAAATTCTTTGTGCCCCCGGCTGAAAAAGGTGGAGCCGGAGGAGGCATTATTGCCAAGGATGTTTTGGGTAACCCCATCCCTGCTTCCCAAATTTTGACGGAAGCTCCCGGCACCAGGGCTTTAGTGGCTGGTTTGGCTGGTGATCCCACCTATTTGATTGTTAAAGAGGACGGTAGCCTCGACAGCATCGGCATTGTCGATAGTTGTACCCACCTGGGTTGTACTTTTCCTTGGAATGGTAATGACCAAGAATTTCAATGTCCCTGCCATGGTTCGCGCTACCATCCCGACGGCTCTGTGGCCCGGGGTCCTGCACCTCTGCCCTTGAAAATAGTGCAGGTGGCCGTGGTAGATGATCAAATTTTCATTTCCCCTTGGACAGACTTGGATCCCCGCACAGGAGAGAAACCCTGGTGGGTTTGATAATTTTCAATTTTTGGCCAACAATCTTCAAAAGCTAAACTATTTTGGTCTTGTTAACTTATGTGGATTAGTGCCACCGTTGCGTATATTCATTATCTCAGTTTTATGGTTGCCTTTGGGGCATTGGTTACGGAGGCCCTGACCCTGAAAAAAGACCCCAATCTGGAGGAGTCCTGGCGATTGGTCATTGCCGATGCCGTTTATGGGCTGTCCGCCACAGCCGTCTTGGTTACGGGAATTTTGCGGGTGATGTATTTTGGCAAAGGCACTG
Source organism: Synechocystis sp. CACIAM 05 (assembly GCF_010222815.1). Lineage (GTDB taxonomy): Bacteria > Cyanobacteriota > Cyanobacteriia > Cyanobacteriales > Microcystaceae > Synechocystis. The sequence continues at coordinate 3,454,335 of NZ_CP019225.1, forward strand.
ATTATTACCTGAGTCATCATATTTTCTTTGCCAAAGTGGGACTATTCATCGTGGTGGGGTTACTTTCCCTCTATCCCACTTTCTCGTTTTTAATGTGGATTAAAGCCCTGCGCGATCGCCAGGCACCCGTGCTGGAGGAAGGCAAAGTGTCTGTATTGCGGTGGTTGATTCGGGGAGAACTGGTTGGATTGGCCCTAATTCCCTTCACTGCCGCTCTGCTGGCTAGAGGTTTATAGCAGTCAAGGGTGAATCATACCTAGGAACTAGGTCAATTAACTCCTGGTCGTTGTTGGGGATGCCAATTGGGACCATCCCTGGGCTAGAATATCGCTCAGACTCACACCTCCATAGTTCTAAGCTTGTTTGACTTTGCCCTAACCTGAATAAACCGCCGTTGCTTGGTGGCCTCGCCATGACTGACTACTCCGCCCTTGATAAATCCTCTTTCGCTGCCAGTGAGTCTGACTACATTCAAGCAGAGCTAATGGCCGAGGAGGAAACTGGCCCTAGGGTGAGCTATGACCCAGGGGAGTCTAGCTTGGCCGCCCTAGAGCCGCCCCTGGAAGCAACAGGAAGTTTTGAGTTTAATTTTATTGACCGCCCAGTCCCCCAAGAAGAGGTACAGGGCACCCATCCTGCGGAAGAAGTTCTTACCCGTTTATTTACCCCTTGGAGTTTGGCGGGGTTGTTGATGTTGGTGGCGGCCAATGGACTGTTAACAATTTATGGTTTGACGGCTCGATCGCCGGGACCGACGATGGCGATCGCCCATTTTGACGGTTTGCCCCCCATTCCTCCTGGCTTACCTCCAGTGGCGGATGCTGGCCCTGGACTCAATCTACAAAAGCTCAGCGAAATGGCTGTGGTACGAGATCCTCAACCTACGGCTCCTTCTGCTCCCCAGGCGATCGCCAGTCAGAATGTGCCCAGTAACCCTCCCGCCGCAATGGTTCCCCAGGCCCAGCCAGTGCCCATGGCCGGCTACAGCCCCTATTTAAATGATCCTGGTTACACAGCCGCCGTTCCCGGTGCCATTACCCCTCCCCAATCCGTGCCTTCAGGGCAGCCATTGCCCACCATTGCCATTCAACCTATCCGTCAGGCCCCCACCCCTCCTTTACCCCCTTTACCCCCTCCCCCTCCGCCGCCGATAAATACGGGCATTGGTAATGGGATTGTTTCCCCACCGCCAGTGGCCAGGGCCGATTACGGTAATCAGGTTAGTGCTGCCCCTAGTTCCTCCTCTGCCGGTGGAGCCACTGTGGAGTCGCAAATGTATCAACAGTTGCCCAGTGGATCTGCCCCCAGTGCCGTTGCCAGTAGTCAATCTCCCAATCAAAAAAACTTTCATCAAGTGACAAGAACTTATAATCAGGGAGGAAGCGCTAGTGAGCGGGAAACTAACCCCGCCACCCAACAGTTAGTGCAGGAATTGGAAAGCCTTAACCAGGCTCCCTATTAGGGTTGGCCCTCTTTGTCATGGAACTTTTTAATCGGGTTGGACGGGTGTTGAAATCCCAGTTAACCCATTGGCAACAGCAACAGGAAGCGCCGGAGGATCTCCTCGAACGTCTATTGGGCGAGATGGAGTTGGAGCTGATCGAATTGCGGCGGGCCTTGGCCCAAACCATTGCTACTTTTAAAAGTACGGAACGACAGAGAGATGCTCAGCAATTAATTGCCCAACGCTGGTACGAAAAGGCCCAGGCTGCCCTGGATAGAGGTAATGAGCAATTGGCTAGGGAGGCCCTTGGGCAAAGACAGTCCTATCAGAGTCATACGGAAGCCCTAGGTAAATCCCTCGGGGAACAACGGGCCCTGGTGGAACAGGTGCGGGGACAATTACAAAAGCTGGAGCGCAAATATCTGGAGCTGAAAAGTCAGAAAAGTCTTTACCTCGCCCGCTTAAAATCGGCGATCGCCGCCCAAAAAATTGAAGAGATTGCGGGCAATTTGGACAATGCCAGTGCCAGTAGTTTATTTGAGAGAATTGAAACCAAAATCCTGGAGTTGGAAGCGGAACGGGAATTGCTCAACTCTCCCCCATCCCCGCTAGATAAAAAATTTGAGCAGTGGGAGGAACAACAGGCGGTGGAAGCAACCCTTGCGGCCATGAAAGCTCGACGCTCTCTCCCTCCCCCTTCCTCGTAAAAACCATAATTGCTAACGATAAATTAGCTGCCAAAATGACCAATCTTCCCCACCAATGTGAGCAAATTTTTCTCTTGGACGGTGGCCTGGAAACGGAAATGATCTTCAACCGAGGTTTTGATCTCCCTGCCTTTGCTGCCCATACCCTACTGTCCGATCCCCTGGGACGGGAAGCGTTAAAGAACTACTTCCGTGGTTTCTTAGATTTGGCCAAAGAAAAGCAATTTGGCTTTTTGATCGACGCACCCACTTGGCGGGCTCAACCATTTTTTGCGGAAGAGTTGGGGGTGAGCCTGGAAGAAATTCGGCAGGCTAATTTTCGAGCGGTGGAATTTGCCAGGGCACTAAAACAAGCTTATGTTAACGAGATCCAGCCCTTGCTAATTAATGGTTTGATTGGTCCCTGTGGAGATGCCTATGGTGGCGAACATTTCAGCAATGCGGAGGCAGCCCAAGCTTATCACCGGCAACAAATTAGCTGGTTAGCGGAGGCCGGAGTCGATCTATTGGGAGCATTTACCCTGACTAGCGTTAATGAGGCGATCGGTATTGTCCGGGCTAGCCAAGAATTTTCCTTACCCGTCTCCATTTCTTTCACAGTGGAAACGGACGGTCGCTTGCCGACGGGGACTGCTCTGTCGGAGGCGATCGCCATTGTTGATGAAGCTACCAATCAGGGAGCGGCATACTTTATGGTTAATTGCGCCCATCCCGACCACTTCCGTGCCGTAATCAGAGAAGAAGCTTGGCTGAGTCGCTTGGGGGGTTTTCGCTGTAATCCTTCCCGTCGTAGTCATGCCCAGTTAGATCAAGCAAATTTTCTCGACATTGGTAACCCGGTGGAATTGGCCCACTCCTATTGGACGCTGAAACAAAAAGTCCCTTCAGCCAATGTTTTTGGGGCCTGTTGTGGTTCTGATCTCCGGCATATCAGAGAAATTGCCAAGGTTTTTGACGAAAAAATCTCGAAGATTTAAAAAACGTCTAGAACTGTCTGCGGGCAAAAATCAGATTTGCCAGGGTCAGCATCAGCACGATGTAGAGAATGCCATAGAGAAGGTTCGCCCAAAGTTCACCGCTGGCGGGCAGAATTCCATACACCGCCTCATTTTTCAGGTTAAATCTCTCCAGGTTAGGCAATACCAGGTAGAGATATTTGGTCAGGGTTTCGATGTTGGCATTTTTGGTAATTTCCCCCAATTTAAGCAAATCACGACTGATATGCCCCATAAAATACACCCCAAAACTGAGCAGGGTGGCCAAAATTGAACTGGTGAATACCCCGAATAAAATGGCGATCGCCGTGAGAACTGCTAATTCTAATAACAGAAAAGCTTGGGAAATGAGAATGGCAGTGGGGGAAAAGGGGATTTTGGCCCAGGCCAACATGACCAAGTAAATGCTGGTCATAATCACCAACATGGCAGTCAGCACCCCCGATAATCCCAGATGTTTGCCGATAATAAACTCACTGCGGCTGAGGGGCTTGGGAATGAGCACCAACACCGTGCGCTTATCAATTTCTTTGTTAATCAAACCTGTACCGACAAAAATCGCCACGATCGCCCCCAACAGGGAAGTGGCCGCTAAACCGAGGTCGAGGAAAATTTTGCCATCCGCCCCAACAGAAATTTCTGGCAGGATCCGCAGGGCTAGGGCCATTAAAATGGCAAAAAATCCGATCACATAAAGAATTCGGTCCCGAATAACTTCCCGAAAACCATTGGCGGCGATCGCCCAAATTCTGAAAATATTGACCATAATTTTTCAGTCAATCCACTTAAATCGCAATGATCCTAACGATCAATTAAATAATAAAAAACCCACCGAGCTCGAACAAGATGGGTCATGGCAAAACTTCTATTCTCAAAGCGCTGGCATAAACCAGACCTATTCCGCCGCTGGGACGCCATCCAATAAACCATGGTGATCGAGCACTGCCTGTAGCTGAGACTCCTCATCCTGGGAAAGGGAAGTTCTCAGCACTTTACCGCCGTATTTGCTCACATCGGCCAAAACCTTATCGGGGGTAACTTTTTTGACTAGGACAAATAGGGCCGAACTACCGGGGCACATGGTTTCCCCCAGTTCCCGCATAAAATTGTCATCTACACCAATGTCACTGAGGGCACCGGCCAAGGCACCACTGGCAGCTCCCACCGCAGCTCCCAACAAGGGATTGAAAAATAAAATACCGATCAATAAACCCCAAAAGCCGCCACTAACGGCGCCGGAACTGGTGAGATTAATGGCTTGCTTGAGCTTGACTTTGCCCTTTTCGTCTTTGACCACAACGGCGGCATCTTCCATTTCGATCAAATGCTCTACTTGTAGCTTGGCCAGGGCAAGGCGTACTTCCTCTGCCTTGTATTCATCATCGTAGCCGATAACAATTAAGTCACTCATAAAACTTTACTGAAAATAATTGGTGATTACTAGGCTCCATGGTAGCAGTTGGGTTCAATCTTGAAAGTTGGGGTAACCGTCAATACAACATTGGCTCCATGGCTGGTCAATCCATTACAATTTGGGTTATTCGGTGACGCCCCAACCTCCACACCTCCGTTAGATCCCATCTGGATAAAACTAATAAACTCTATTACCCATGATTAAAGCCTACGCTGCCCTGGAAGCCAACGGAAAACTCCAACCCTTTGAATACGACCCCGGTGCCCTGGGTGCTAATGAGGTGGAGATTGAGGTGCGGTATTGTGGGGTGTGCCACAGTGATTTGTCCATGATTAATAACGAATGGGGCATTTCCAATTACCCCCTAGTGCCGGGTCATGAGGTGGTGGGTACTGTGGCTGCCATGGGCGAAGGGGTGAACCATGTTGAGGTGGGGGATTTAGTGGGGCTGGGTTGGCATGCGGGCTACTGCATGACCTGCCATAGTTGTTTATCTGGCTACCACAACCTTTGTGCCACGGCGGAATCGACCATTGTGGGCCACTACGGTGGCTTTGGCGATCGGGTTCGGGCCAAGGGAGTAAGCGTGGTGAAATTACCTAAAGATATTGACTTAGCCAGTGCGGGGCCACTTTTTTGTGGCGGCATTACAGTGTTTAGCCCCATGGTGGAATTTGGTTTAAAACCCACTGCCAAGGTGGCAGTGATCGGCATTGGTGGATTGGGTCATTTAGCAGTGCAATTTTTGCGGGCCTGGGGCTGTGAGGTCACTGCCTTTACCTCCAGTGCCAGGAAACAAACGGAAGCGTTGGAGTTGGGGGCTCACCACATACTCGATTCCACCAATCCAGAGGCGATCGCCAGTGCGGAAGGGAAATTTGACTACATTATTTCCACTGTGAACCTGAAGTTAGACTGGAATTTATACATCAGCACCCTTGCGCCCCAGGGCCATTTCCACTTTGTTGGGGTGGTGTTGGAGCCTTTAGATTTAAGCCTTTTTCCGCTTTTAATGGGGCAACGGTCCATCGCCGCTTCCCCGGTGGGTAGTCCCGCCACCATTGCCACCATGTTGGACTTTGCTGTGCGTCATAACATTAAGCCCGTGGTGGAGGAATTCAGTTTTGACCAGATCAACGAGGCGATCGCCCATCTAGAAAACGGCAAAGCCCATTACCGAGTGGTGCTCAGCCATGGTAAAAATTAGCCCGGCAAAGGTTGCTTCTCGGTCCGTGGAATGGTCAAACGGAGTCGACCTCAGTTTTGATACGCTCTATATGGAAAGCTTAACATTTGCTGGGGTGTGATATTCAATAGGCTAGGCAAAACCCCTGGCAGATAAACGAGGGAAAGGATTTCAGCAGTGTTAAAACAAACAATTCTGACCAAGACATTACTGCTAGAATGGCACATTGAACCAGTTCTTCAGGTAAAAGCAGTATGGGTCGCGCCAAAAAAGTCGTTCTCGCCTATTCCGGTGGGGTAGATACATCAGTTTGTATTCCCTATTTAATGCACGAATGGGGCGTAGAGGAAGTTATTACCCTCGCGGCGGACTTAGGCCAGGGGGATGAACTGGGGCCGATTCAGGAAAAAGCCCTGCGCTGTGGAGCAGTGGAGTCCTTGGTTATTGACGGCAAGGAGGAATTTGTTAAGGAGTATGCTTTTCGTTCTATCCAGGCCAATGCCCTCTACGAAAACCGTTATCCCCTCTCCACAGCCCTAGCCCGGCCCTTAATTGCCAAAATGCTGGTGGAAGCGGCGGAAAAATACGGTGCCGATGCGGTGGCCCATGGTTGTACTGGTAAGGGCAATGACCAAGTGCGGTTCGATATCAGCATTATGGCCCTAAACCCCAATTTGAAGGTGCTGGCCCCAGCCCGGGAATGGAAAATGAGCCGGGAAGAAACCATCGCCTACGGGGAACGGTATGGTGTGGAATCCCCCGTGAAAAAGTCTTCTCCCTACAGCATTGACCGCAACATTCTCGGCCGTAGCATTGAAGCGGGGCCTCTGGAAGACCCCATGACCGAACCCACGGAAGAAATTTATCTGATGACCAAGGCGATCGTCGACACCCCAGATGAACCGGAATATGTGGACATCGGCTTTGAAAAAGGTATTCCCGTTAGTTTGAATGGGGTGATGCTAGACCCCGTTACCCTGGTGGAACGACTGAACGAAATTGCGGGGAACCACGGGGTAGGTCGTTTGGACATGGTGGAGAACCGGGTGGTGGGGATTAAATCCCGCGAGATTTACGAAGCTCCGGCTTTGCTAGTTTTAATTGATGCCCACCGGGATCTGGAAAGTTTGACCCAAACCGCCGATGTTACCCACTATAAGAATACCGTTGAAGAAATTTATAGCCAGCTAATTTACCGGGGATTATGGTACAGCCCCCTCAAAGAAGCCCTAGATGCTTTTATTCTCAAAACCCAAGAACGGGTTACGGGCATGGTGCGGGTGAAATTCTTCAAGGGCAATGCCAACGTTGCCGGTCGTAAATCCGATTACTCCATCTATGATGCGGAATTGGCCACCTACGGTATGGAAGACCAATTCGACCATAAAGCGGCCGAAGGCTTTATCTATATTTGGGGCTTACCCACCAAAGTTTGGGCCCAGAAAATGCGGGGCTAAATATAGCCGTTCCGCTAGTTAACATTACTTCTGACCGTCCCTAGCCTCCCATTTCTCCAACTCGGCGATTTTAGGAATTCGCTGACTTAATTTGGCAAATTTGGGAGGTTTTGTTTATACTTCGGTCGGTAGGACAATTTACCCAATGTCTTGCCGGTTCTTTATTTGTCAATTCAAAACGATCACAAGTAATGAAAACTACTTTTACTAATGCCGCTAATGGGCCGGTTGGTACCCTTAGCCTAGCGGCCCTATCCCTGGCTTTTTCTACCCCAGCCGAAGCTGTTGTGCTGCTCGGCAATCTAAACCAAGGCAATAATTCGGGAGCGACTAGCCTTCGTCGGTCAAGCCATGAAAATCGGCGAATACAAGCAATCTCTTTTACTTTACCTTCGGGCATGGATTACGATCTGGATAGTGTTGTACTCCGACTTGAACTTTATAGTGCCAGCCGATTAACGTTAGCAATTCGTGATGATGTTGGTGGTTCTGATCCAGGAATAAATACCTTGGTTGAGTTTGTCCCTCCCCCCTTTGAGACTTCTTTTACCAACAACTACACCTTTACACCTATTTCGCCATTTACCTTCGCCGCCGAAACAAAGTATTGGTTAGTAGCGACAGGTCAAGAAAGTAACAGCGTTTTGTGGAAGGGGGATTTCCCTGGTATTACTCCTACAGGAATTGCTACTTTTTCCGGCAGCAGATTTAGTGCTGATGGGGGTAATAGCTACAGTAATGTTGGTCCTGTGAACGCATTCCAAATTAATGCCACCCCGGTTCCCTTTGAAAGCGATGCTCTGCCTGTAGTGGGTGCCACCCTATTTATGGCTGGTGGTCTGTGGTGGAAGAAAAAACGGAATCAAGCCAAAATTGCTGAATTTATCGCCGAAAAATAACCAATTTACTCATAATTTATTACTATCCTAGGTTCCACCCCAGTGGAGCCTTTTTTATTAGAGGTTGCCATCCAGTAAAATACGGTTATGAAATATTGATTCCAGCTTGAAAATTTAGGGAATTTAGCTTACTGTTTGGACTCAATAGAATTTTTCGACCTCCCCGAGCTATCCTTTGGCAATCTAACTCAACAAGTAACAAATTGAAGAACTTTCTTGCCTCTCCCTGTTCCGCACTTCTTGGCTCCCTTAGTCTGGCGGCCCTGTCCCTGGCTTTTTCTGCTCCTGCGGAAGCCGTTGTTATCGCTAACGTGGGCGGCACTAACTACGAAGTGACCACCTTCAACGGTACCTACGACGCCAATGTTTCGCGATTTAGTGTAAATGAAATGCCCTGATGGGGAAACAAGGCGTTGGCCGAAAGTTTTGCTACTGCTTTGTGGACTATTGCTCCTCTTCCCAATGGAGGGTTACCTGGTAATGATTCAGTCGGACCCTTTTTTGCCTGGCAGGAAGATGCCAACGTATCCTTTGTCGCTGCTGGTATCAACGGTGGTGGCCTTTTATCCGCAACGACAAGTTCATTTATTGCTTTTAATTACGCAGTTGCTCAAGCAGTACCAGTTCCCTTTGAAAGTGATGCTTTGCCCGTAGTGGGAGCCACTCTGTTTATGGCCGGTGGTCTGTGGTGGAAGAAAAAACGGAATCAAACAAAAGACAAGCTCGACTCTCTGAACACAGATAAGTTCACCTAGTTTTTCATGGTTCGGGGGTACTTAAATACAGATAGACTTCGGACAGCGGCGCAAATTACCGTTAAAATTTGGAGTGTAAATTTTTCCCAAAACTCCATGCTGAGACTGATTACCGACTGTGATGGACCGATTATGGATGTTTCTGAGCGGTACTATCAGGTCTATCAGTACTGTCTTGAGCAGGTTAAATTGCCTGGACAAAATCTTAATGTATTGAGTAAAGCAGAATTTTGGCAAAGGAAACGGAGTAAGGTGCCCAAGGAACAAATTGGTCTGGACTCTGGTTTAACTAAGGAGCAAACGGAAGAATTTGTCGCCATCCGCAATCGCACCGTCCATAGCCAGCCCTATTTACCCTATGACCAGCCCCTGGCTGGAGTGGAGGAAATATTACAGGACATCAAAGACCGAGGCATTGATCTGGTGCTAATGACCATGCGGCGGGAAAGCGAACTGCAGGAAGCCCTGGACCGCAATCATTTCAACCATTTTTTCCCCATCGATCGCCGTTATTGCTTAGAGGATGGTTATGTGAAAACCGGCGACACTAACGACAAACCCCTGTTGATGGAACGGGCCCTAGCGGAATTACCTCCAGTGGATAGTGTGTGGATGGTGGGGGACACCGAAGCGGATATTTTGGCGGCCCAGCGGGGCAATATGCCGGCGATCGCTGTTTTGTCTGGCATTCGTAACCGGGAACAATTGGAACGTTATCAACCGGATTTTATTGTGGACAATTTAGCTGAAGCAGTGAATTTGTTTTACCAACACCACGGGGTGGAATAGGGGTTGAATAAGTTTTGTGCCAACTACTGGAAATCCAGTTGGCAAATCGTCCATACTAAATGCTAGGGACTGACTAAGGCCCTGGTGGGGAGTGAAAATCAATAACACCAAAGCACCGAGTTGAGATCCTAGGAGCAAAATATGATTACCGTCGCACGAAAAATTACCATAACCCTAGGACTAATGGCGATCGCCGTTGGTTCAGTGTGGCCAGTCCAAGCCCAAATGATGACCGAAGAAAATCTTAATCCCTTGCCCCAATCGGAAGGCAGTGCGGCGGATTTGGCCGGTATTTTGCCCAAGGATAGTGCCCTTTGGCTGGGAGGCGTGGGGGGAGAAGGGGATATCGATGCCGAGGGAGACTATAGTCCCTACGAAATTCGTTCCGACCAATTTGAAGGACAACTAACGGAAATGGAGGAACAGCAGTTACTAGAAAGCTCCCAACTACGCTTGGGTGTTGGCAGATTCTAGCCATTTTTGCAGTGTAGTTCTCTAAACCGCAGCCAATTTATAGTTTCTTAGGTTTTTCTCCCACTTAAATTGGGATACCAAATATTTTCTACCTGTTTCACCAAATCTTCAGCCCAGGCAGTGGAAGGTTCCGATTCAACATCGGGGTTTAACAAAGTCACATGGCCCAGCTTCCGACCGGGACGACAGTCTCCTTTGCCGTACCAATGGACGTGGCTACGGGGCAGAGCGGCTAGTTTATCCAACTGTTGCTGATAATCTCCTGCGGATACTTCATAGCCCAATAAATTCACCATCACCGCTTGGCCGCAACACAAAGCCGATGAACCCAATGTTTGCCCAGTTACCGCCTGCAGTTGCAAAGCAAATTGGGAAGTGTGGCAAGCGTCTAAGCTGAAATGGCCAGAGTTATGGGTGCGGGGGGCCAACTCGTTTACCAGTAACCTTTGCTCTGGGGTAGGGGTTTGGGTAGATGCTGGTAATAGAAAAAACTCGATCGCCAAAATACCCACGTAATCTAAATGGTTGAGAATGCGACGGCAGTAATCCTGGGCCGTGGCGGCAATGGCGGCATCAATGGGGGCAGGGGCTACCACCCAACGGCAAACCTGGTCAATTTGCTTGGTTTCCACCACTGGGTAAATTTCCATTTCTCCTTTGGCATTACGGGCCCCTAGAACAGCCAATTCCCTCTCGTAGGGGACAAAACTCTCCACCATCCAACTACCGGGGAGGGCTTTACTCAAATCCGGTAAATCCGCTGGGGAATTAATAATTTGGGTTCCTTGGCCATCATAACCATGGCGGCGGGCCTTTAACACCCAAGGAAAATCGGGCAATTGGGCGGGCAACGATTCCAAAGCCCAAAAATCCGGTACGGGTAAACCGAGGTTTTGTAAAAAGTGGCGTTGTTCCCATTTATCCAACAAAGGAGCGAGGGCATCGAGGCGGGGATGAAAAGTAATTCCTTGTTGGGCTAACTTTTCCAGGCTGGGCAGATCGACAAATTCATTTTCAAAGGTGATTACCCCACAGTGCTCTGCTAACTCCCTAGTTCCTTCCCCATCGGCGATCGCCGCCAATACCACTTTGTCCGCCAATGCCACGGCCGGATCACTTTCCCCAGGGGTTTGCACTGCTAGTTTTAATCCCAATCGGGGGGATTCCTGGGCCATCATCCAGGCCAACTGTCCACCACCAATTACCCCCACTGTGGTTAATTTTGTTTCCATTGAGCTACAGACTACCGCCTAATCAATGGCGAAGTTTACAAGTTTACGTTTACGTCCGAAATTTCGCTGAACATCCTAGGAACAACCTAAAGATTCCCTCGTACTGATGCCAGTTTTGGGATTCACCCCATCCGCCACTTTACAAAGAGCTGCTATCTGTTCCGTGTCCAACACAGCGAGACTAAAATCAGCCCCTTGGATTTTGGCATTTTTAAAAGAAGTCCGGAGCATGATCGCTTCGGCTAAAATGGCGTTTTCCAAATTAGCCCCATTGAAACTGGTCAAATAGGTCAAACCATTGGTCAAATCCGCCCCCTTCAAGTTGGCATCGGTGAGGTTAGCGCCATTAAACACTGATCCCCGCAAATCCATCGCTTCAAAAATACTGCTGGTCAAATCCACATTGGTGAACTGGGCGGTGAGCAGGTCTTGGTCCCGAAAATCCGTTTCCGCCAACACCATATTTTCAAAAGCTGAAGCTCCCCCGGTTACGGAAGAAGAACTAGCGGCGATCGCCGGGGCAGACCAAATCAAACAAGCCACGGTGAGCACAACAAGGAAGGACTGACGAAACACTTTCAGCATTGGGGAAGCGATGACCTGAATTCAAGGTGGCATAGACACCAACTAGATTATCAGTAATCAAGACGCGGGCATACCCCCAATGGCAGGGAGAGGTTATGTTCCACTGATTTCCTCGGCGGCAAGAATTGGTAATCGACTCCGGAAGTAACTTATTCAACCAAAGATTTGTCCGGGTAAATTAAGTCTGACCTTGCTATGATCAGGGATGTCTTTTATCTTCTTTCATTAAATATGTACTATTTGCCCCAGCCTCCCTATTTTTTAATTGCGGTAGGGCTTTTTGTTGGGATTACCTGTGGCGCGGCCTTTGAAGCCACCTTGAAACAGAAAGTGAAGCTTTGGTTAAATACTCCCGCCAGCACATTGGCCGACCTGGATTTACAACTACCTTTCATGGGTATTTGTGTAGGGGTTTGTGTATTCCTAGCTTCTGGAGTGCAAATTTTTCTAGGCAATGGTTGGATTTCCTACGCCATTTCTTTGCCCATTACCATTTTTATTGCAGCATTGGTGTGGCGACAATTAGATAGCTTACTAAAACAATTAAAAAGCGGTGGATCTGCGGCCATTGATTTAGATGTTTTCTAGTTAACGAGAAGGTTTACCACAATTTTGTTATGGATGTTATGGATTTACCTGTTCTCGGCTCCACCCTATTTTTTACTATTTTTTCCCTAATTGGCTTGATATTTTTCATTCGTTCTTCAGTTAAAGATCGGACCCAAAAAATCCGGGCTTGGATCGATAACCCCGAAGCAGGCATATTGGATGAAATCAAAACCTATTTCAATAACCGAGCCTACCGCATTACCAACATTGACCCGGTCCAACAGGCGATCGCCTTTGAAGGTAACGTACAAGCTAGCCCTTTTCTAGCAGTGTTTTTGAGTTTGTTAGCGGCCCTAGGACTGCTCTGTTTAGCCTTGGTGTTGGCCGTGTTTTGGCCCCAACGAGGTTTTCTATTTTTCTTTCTATTATGGTTAGCTCCCTTGGCGGGAACTTTCTATTGGCAAAAAGCGGCCAGGGTAGAAGCGATCACGCTGGAAGTAGGAGATCCGGATCAACCTTCCCATCCGGGACAATATCCCCTAACTATCACCGCCCATCGGGACGAGTTGCGGGAACTGCAAGCTCAATTTCCTTTGGATTGGCAAGGGGGCAGTTCCCATTAGCATCAGCGATATTTTCGGAGATTTGCCTAATATTACCTGATTATCTTTTCATTTAACTTTGCTTGATAACAACTAAATTGCAAACCCATGGGCTTAGCCGTTGACAGTAATTTGATTGGTAAAATTTTAGCCCCTGCCCTGAGGCTCTGGCTCCGCTCCCAGGTGGAAACAGTGGAGAGTTTCGAACTGGAAATTGATGGCAAAGACCGACAAATTTTACGGGGCTATGTGCCTAGGGTTGCCCTTAGTAGTGACAGGGCCATTTACCAAGGTCTACAACTAGGACGGGTGTTACTGCGGGGAGAAAATATCCGCATTAACATTGGCCAGGTAATCAAAGGCAAACCCCTAAAACTATTGGAGCCAATTCGGGTTAGCGGAGAGTTACAAATTTCCCAAAGCCATCTGCAAGCATCCCTAGCTTCTGATTTACTTGCCAGTGCTTTTGAGGAACTATTAGTAGCTTTGTTGGCAGAACAGGGAGTGGAAAATCCCCAGGGCAAGTTGAAGAATTACACTTTCCATTGGCAGGCGATCGCCTTAGAGCATCAATCTTTTCAACTCAAGGGTGAAGTGCAAGACTCCCAGGGGCAAAGCCATGATCTGTTAGTTCAGGCCCGGTTACAGTTGGCCAGCCCCAAAACCTTACATTTGGAAGACATTACCCTAATAGGATTACCGGCGATCGCCAACCAAAATCTAGTCAGTCTAACCGTTGATCTAGGGGAAGATGTGGATCTTGAATCCCTAGATCTCAATAACGGCGAACTTTTTTGCCTTGGCCGGGTATTAATCCGCCCTTGAACATTGACAGTCCGTTGCTGAAATTGTCATTTGCCCCCTGAATTCCCCAAACATGGGGGGCTATGGAACCTTTCAAACACGTTATTACACGTTGGAATAAACGCTGTTTCTCAGAATGGTATATCCCTTGATTAGCTCCTGAATACCTCGTCCCAAGGACCAGTCAGGAGTAAAACCAGTGCTCAAAATTCTTTGGTTGGAAACGATATAATCTCGCTTATCTGGATCTTCACCGATGGGAGCTTCTAGATACACAAAATTGGGCAGATATTTACGGATTTCTGCACAAAGTTCTAGTTTAGACAAATTGGCATCTTCTAAGCCAACGTTATAGGGCTTACCCTTCATGGATTCAAAATTTTCCAAGCCATGGAGGAAAACTTTGGCAACGTCCCGAATGTGGATGTAATTACGTTTGAAATGACCTTCAAAAATCACCACTGCCCGGTCATAAAAAGCACGGTAGACAAAGTCATTGACCAACAAATCCACCCGCATCCGGGGAGCCATACCAAATACTGTAGCCAGGCGAAAAGTCATACTGTTATCCCGGTCTAACACCGCTTTTTCCGCTTCCACCTTAGTTACTCCATAGAGGGAAATAGGTCGCAGGGGACTTTCTTCGGTACAAAATTTACCCTTTTCCCCAATGCCATAGCCACTATTGGTAACTGGCATCAAAATCCGCTGTTGGGGGCTGGCTAGTTGACAGATCATTTCCACCGCCGTCTGGTTAGTGGTTTTAGTGCCAATTTGATCGCGACTGCACAGGGGAGCTCCCACCAGGGCCGCCAGGGGAATTATGACATCGGCGGTTTTTAGCTGTTCTTTAATCAGGTCTTCCTTGCGGCAATCCCCCCGGATAACGTTAAAAGTTTCATACTGACAGCATTCCGCCAAGCTATTTTGCTGGAACATGAAGTTGTCTATCACCGTTACCTCATAACCCGCCGCCAACAAAGTGGGGGTCAGGACAGAACCAATGTAGCCACCGCCACCGGTAATCAAAATTTTCACAATCACTCCTCCATGTTCTCTTTAACTATTGTTGAGCAAAAAATATCCGTTCCCAGTAAAGCAAAAAAAGGGCAACTTGCCAGAATTATTGGGGAATGGTGAGGGCATCATGGCGTTTCACTTCCTCCAGGTATTGCCCGATCGCCTCGGAGGTTTTACCCATATAACGCACTACTCCTCGGTCTAACCAGATGGTGGTAGGACAAGCATCTTGGATAAAGCCCAGGCTATGGGAAACCACGAGGATAGTGGTGTTATGGCCCCACAACTTGTCCATGCGGGCCTGGGACTTATGCTTAAAACTTTCATCCCCCACAGATAAAACTTCATCCAAAATTAGAATATCCGGTTCCACATCGGTGGCAATGGCAAAACCCAATCGGGCTGACATCCCCGAAGAAAGGGACTTCACTGGCATATCCCCCAACGTTTGTAACTCAGCAAAATCCAGGATAGAATCCACCCGCTCCAACATTTCCTGGCGGGAAAATCCCAACATCACACCGTAGAGAATAATATTATCCCGCACACACAAATCCGGGTCAAAGCCAGCCCCCAGCTCGATCAATGGTGCTATTTCCCCCCTCACCCGCAAACTCCCAGCAGAGGGTTCCAAAATACCGCAAATTACCTTGAGCAGGGTGGATTTCCCCGAACCATTGGAACCAATAATGCCAACTTTCTCCCCCATCACCACCGTAAAATCTATATTGTCTAGGATTAGCTTACGGGAGGGCTTACGATACTTACCCTCAATGAAAGATAGTACGGTACGCTTCAGGTCGTAGGAAAATTCCTCCTGGGTTCGACGGTACAAAGAAACTTTATCAAGACGAATAACTTCAGACATCTAAAATTAGCTTTACAACAGATCCATGAAATTCTTTTGCCAGGAGCGAAAGCACAACCAACCCAGGGCCAATAAAATTAAACCATTTAATAGTCCATGAACAATCAAACCAGACTCGGGCAAATCCCCCGACAGGGAAATTTGACGAATACTGTCAATGATCGGTAACAGGGGGTTGATGACCAAAAAGCGGCGCACTTGTTCCGGCACAATTTCGGATGGATAGAAAATGGGAGAACCGATCCAGAGCATGAAGGTTACTAGCTCATAGAAGTAGGGCAAATCCCGGAAAAATACGTAAAGGGCACTGACAAAAAAGCCTACCCCGGTGCACACTAGGCTCAGAGCCAACAAAGGAAAGAAAAGAGAAATGGCGTTAACAAACCACCAGCCAGATTCCCAAGACTTATAAATGGTGACGATCGCCAATAGGGGTAATGGCCCCACCACAAATTGGAACACGTTGGCAATAATCATGGAGAGGGGAAAGACACTGATGGGAAGCTTGATTTTGTTCATAAGCCCCCCACTGGCCACCACGCTCGATAAAGCTTGGCTAGTGGAAGCGGAAAAAAAGTTAATCACCAATAGCCCCGTAAAGGCCGCCAGCACATAGTTCAGGGCAGACCCATAGAAGGAGGCAAAGGCCGCTCCGAAAATAGCCGCATAAATCCCTGTCATAATCAAAGGGTTTAGCAACGACCAGTAAACCCCCAAAAAGGAACCCCGGTAACGGCCTTTCAGGTTGCGCTCCACTAATATCTGTAAAAGTTCCAAGTAGCGCTGAATCGGGGACCAGTTCACCCTTGTCGGTAGCGAAAGAGCCATAAAAAATTCTAAAAGATTGCGGGGCGGCGCCGAGCTAAACAAGAATTGTATAGAGTTGTGTGACCTTTGTCGAGATGACAAGAACAAGAAAACTATGTAGGAGGGGCTTTAGTAGTCCACCTAAATTACTTTTGGTTGATCAAGACTGCCCAAAGAAACTGGGTTAGAATAGGGCGGTTCACAATTTTCCTTACTGCCCAAATTCCATGGTTGTCAGCACCGTTAATCCCACAGCGCCCATGCCTGTGACCCCCATTTTTAACCCCACTGGCAACGATTCCGTCGAGAACCGCACCATTTGGTTTGGCAACACCACCAACTTGATGCAGTTGAATGATGTCCGCTATAACTGGGCAGTGGGATTGTACCAACAAATGCGGGAGAACTTTTGGATTCCCCAGCGCTTAGATATTACCCAGGATGTCACCGATTACTGGAATTTAACCAACGAAGAGCGTTATGCCTTTGACGGTATTTTGTCCTATTTAACTTTTCTAGATTCTGTTCAAACCTGTAACATTCCCCATTTAAAAAGTAGCGTTACCGCGCCAGAAATTAGCCTGTGTATGGCCGAGCAAATTTCCCAGGAGGGTATGCACAACCAAAGCTACCAGTACATGATCGAGACGATTATTCCCACGGAAAAGCGGGATAAGGTGTACGAATTTTGGCGCACAGACCGGGTGTTAAAGGAACGGTGCGAGTACATTGCCATGCTCTACCAAAAATATGTCGATCATCCCACCCAGGAGAATTATTTTATTGCCTTGATGGCGGACTATTTGCTGGAAGGATTATATTTTTACAACGGTTTTATTTACTTCTATAACCTTGCTTCTCGTATGTTGATGCCGGGTTCTGCGGACATTTTTAAGATGATCAACCGGGATGAGTTGAGTCACGTGCGGCTATACCAAAAGTTAATTCCCGAAGCCATGCAGGTCTTCACCCACTCCACGGATCAGATTTATGAAATGTTTGATAAGGCGGTGGAGTTTGAATGTCGCTGGACTAACCACATTGTGGGCAATAATATTCTCGGTATTACGGAATCTAGTACGGAACAGTACACCAAGTATCTTGCTAATAGTCGTCTGCGGGCGATCGGTTTAGATCCCCTTTACACTGATGCTCGCTACGGGAAAAGTCCCTACACCCACTTGGAGCGTTTTTCCGACACGAAAAAAGAGGCTCACACTAAGGCGAATTTCTTTGAGGCAACGGTGACCAGTTATGTGATGTCTTCTGGGGTATCTGGTTGGGATGAAATTTAGGGCATCACCACTGTCCCTGTTTTCCTGTCAATAATGTCTAAAGCTTGGTCAAGTTTACCAATGCCACACCATTGTCCAGTAGTTTCTACAAAGCGACAGGCCGCTTCTACTTTTGGCCCCATGGAACCCTCTGCAAATCGGTAACGGCGCAGATTTTTTGAGGTGGTTTGCTCAAAACGGTGGGCGTAGTCAGTGCCCCAGTTTTCATATACACCATCAACGTCGGTGAGGAGTAGTAAACCTTGGGCTTGGAGTTTTTCCCCTAAGAGAGCGGCGGCCAGGTCCTTATCGATTACTGCTTCTACCCCCTGCAATCCCCCGACTTCGTTAATCATCACGGGAATGCCTCCACCCCCAGCACAAACCACTAATGCGCCGCTGTTCACCAACAATTGAATAGTGGGTAGCTCAATAATCCTTTGCGGTTCTGGGGAAGCCACCACCCGACGGTAACCTTGGCCATCGGCGGCGATCGCCCAACCCCTTTCCTGGGCCAACTGTTGAGCTTGTTCCAGGGTATAAACCGGGCCAATGGGTTTGGTGGGTTGCAAAAAAGCTGGGTCCTGGCGATCGACCACAATTTGGGTCAATAGGGTGACCACATCCCGCCCAGGTAGTTGATTGCGTAATTCCTGCTCCAACAGGTAACCGATCATGCCTTCCGTTTCTGCCCCCAACACGTCCAAGGGATAGGGCTTACAGGATTTTTCGCGCTCCCCCTGCAGGGCCAGTAACCCCACTTGGGGGCCGTTGCCATGGGTGACAACGACGGGATAATGCCGGGCAACTTTGGCGATCGCCAGGGCGGCGATGTGGATATTAGCCTTTTGAATTTCCGCTTCTGGAGGTTGACCCCTTTGCAGTAAGGCATTTCCCCCCAGGGCAATGACAATGGGTCTGGTGTTTTGGTTAGGAGATTTCACCGGTTTTGCTCCCTAGCCCCCGACGGGCTAAAAACAAATCCAAAGCCGTACCTAATCCCGGTTCTTTCGCCTCGGCGTAATCATAAAAAACCCGCACCAATGGTTTATTCAATGGGATTAATCGGCCAAGATCACTGGGGGTACCCGATACCACCACGTCAACTTCAGCGGCATTGAGGGTATCGGCTAAAGCTTGTAATTGGACGGGAAAATAACCCATCGCGGGCAAAATTTTCGTTAAATGGGGAAATTTAGCATAAACAGCGGCAATTTCCGGCACAGCGTAGGGTCGAGGATCGACTATTGTAATGTTCTCAATTTCCTTCACTGCCTGGTAACCGGCACCGTAGTCCATGCCCCCGTGGGTAGTAGTGGGGCCATCCTCCACCACAATCACCCGTTTACCCCGCAGATCCAAAGGTGGCTCTAATCGCAACGGCGATCGCCCTTGGATAATTCGAGCACTGGGGTTTAACTGGGCGATGGAGTTCCGCACCTGGGTGATTTGGGCCGCCGTGGCCACATCGGTTTTGGGAATGAGGACAATGTCTGCCATCCTAAGCACCGCTTCCCCTGGATGGTAACGGCTTTCGTCCCCCGGCCGTAGGGGATCCACAAGGACAATGTGTAAATCCGGTTGCACAAAGGGAAAATCATTATTCCCCCCGTCCCAGAGAATGACATCACTTTCTAAAGAAGCTTTTTCCACAATTAGGCCATAATCTACCCCGGCATAGACCACATGGCCAGCCAGAATATGGGGTTCGTACTCTTCCCTTTCCTCCACCGTACAGTCCGCTTGATCCAAATCCTCCAACTTGGCAAATCGTTGCACCGCCTGTTTTTGCAAATTACCGTAGGGCATGGGATGGCGAATGGCGCAAACCCTCAAACCGAGTTGCCGTAACCGTTGGGACAGCCAGCGGCTCACCTGGGATTTGCCACAGCCAGTACGTACTGCCGACACTGCGATGACGGGTACTGTGGCTTTAATCATGGTTTGATTTGGCCCCAGTAGGACAAAATCTGCTCCGATCGCCAAACTGCGGGAAGCGAGATGCATGACCTGGTGGTGGGACACATCGCTGTAGGCAAACACAATTTGATCAACCCGATGTTCCCGGCAAAAATTTTCCAACTGCCCTTCTTCAATGATGGGAATACCGTGGGGATAAAGTTCCCCCGCTAAACTCGGCGGATAACAGCGATCGGCAATGCCCACAATCTGGGTCGCAGTGAAGGCCACCACTTCATACCGGGGATTATCTCGATAAACCTGATTGAAATTGTGAAAATCCCGCCCGGCAGCCCCTAAAATCACCACCCGCCGACGGTTGCCAGTAATTCTGTTTGTAACCATAACCCCTTCCCTCCGGACAATGGGCCACGCCGTCACCACTTCCTACAGGGCAACGTCCGTTCAATCAAATTTTCAACCTTAAACACCAGCTCGAAATATGATTAACCAGGGTATTTTTTCCCTTGCTTTGCATTGATCCCCGGTTGCTTTTCTACCTTTTATCATAAACAGCAACGGGATTATTCCCAGAACCTTTGTTACAATACTTTGCCTGGGAAGCTTCTCCCCAATCCTGGTTCGGCCAAAAAATTGCCCATTTTGACGGAGAAAAACCGCTAGGATATGGCAAATTTAAACTTTGCTTATTAATCCACTTTTCCTCACTTACTCCCCGAATCATTGCACCATGGCGATCGCCACAATCTTTGCCCAAATCTGGCAGTATTGCAAAAAGCCATTCCTCTACAATCTTGTTCTAGGTTTATTAATCAGTTTGGCGATCGTCCATCCCTTTCCCTTATTCAACCAAGTCCAAGCCCAAAATGCCTTTCCAGAAATCCGTGGAGTTTGGATCACCAATAATGACACCGTTCATTTTTTAGACCAGAACCGCACCACTGAATCCATTAACCTCCTGGCGGATCTGAATTTCAATACCATCTACCCCGTAGTCTGGAACTCCGGTTATGTTCTCTACGAAAGTGAATTTGCCAAAAGGGAAGGCTTACAACCCTTTAGCCCCAGGGGAGATCAAGGTCAGGATGTGTTAGCAGACATTATCGATAAGGCCCATCGGCGCAACATGTTGGTTTTGCCCTGGTTTGAATTTGGCTTTAAGGCTCCCCCGATGTCGGAACTGGTTAAGCGCCATCCCTGGTGGTTTACCCAAAAGCGGGACGGCACTAAAACTTCTGTGAGCGCTGCCGGAGAAGTGATGTGGATGAATCCTTTTCACCCTCAAGTCCAGGCTTTTATTACGCAACTAGTCATGGACGCAGTTAATAAATACGATTTGGACGGGGTTCAGTTCGACGATCACACCGCCCTGCCCAACGAATTTGGCTACGACAATTACACCATTTCTTTATATCAACAGGAAACAAAAAAAACTCCCCCCAGCAATCCGAAAGATCCGGCCTGGATTCGCTGGCGAGCCGATAAAATTACCGCATTCATGGTGCAGTTAAATGCCCGCATCAAAGCTGCTAAACCGAACATTCTCGTATCCGTTTCCCCTGCCACCTACAATCTCGCTTACAACACTTTTTTGCAGGATTGGTTGGATTGGATCCGCAAAGGCATTGTTGATGAAGTGATAGTTCAGGTTTATCGCACATCCCTACCCACTTTTACTGAGCCGATCCAGCGGGCGGAGTTTAGGGAAGCTAAAACCCTAATTCCCACCGCCGTTGGAATCTTAACCGGATTACCCACTAAGCAAGTGCCCATGCCCCTAGTGAATGATAAGGTCTATGCATCCCGAGCCCAGGGAATGGGAGTTTCCTTTTTTTATTACCAAACCCTCTGGGACATTGCACCGGAAGGAAAAGATGATCGCATTCAATCCTTTCGCCGTCTATTTCCTTTCCCAGCCCCCCGTAGTTTAGTCAGAATTGCCCCGCCTCCCCCAATTACTCCGCCCCCATCTCCCCCTCCCGTTAATAATCCCGCAGCCCCTAACCCTAATCCGGCTCCACCACTCCAAGGCATTCCCATTCCCGTTGAAATGCCCACCAGTTCTGCCCCTAACAATAATCCTGTTTTGCCGCAGAATGATCCTTTCCCCCCAAATACACCGCCACCGACTCCAGTGCCCCAGGAACCAGGCGGTTTTCCACCGGAACCAGTTTTGGACGACTCCATTCCCGTGGATTGGTACTAAATAGTTAATATTTTTTCAACATTATTCAACGGCTTACCCCCTAAACAACTGATTCCCCTTGCCGCTAGCCCACCCTCTGGCAGTTAATGGAACTGGGAAAGATTAGTCCAATAATCATAAATTTGCTTAAAACGGTGGAAAACTTTGCTTTGACCGCCTTCCTTCAGGGGATTTTGGGTGCTTCTAGCATGGCCCTGGGGGCTTTAATTGCTGTGGCTTGGCAACCGGGAAGAAAATTTTTAGCCGCAGTGATGGCCTTTGGTAGTGGCACTTTGATGGCGGCGATCGCCTTGGAAATTGCCAGTGCTGTTTACCGCAGTGCCGGAGTTTTGGTTCTGGTAGGGGGCTTTTTACTGGGGGGAATCCTGTTTATTAGCTTGAGTAAATACATTGATGAACAAGGGGGATTTTTACGTAAACCCGCCGTTAGCCGTCGCTATGTGGTGGAACATAAAATGCTGGAATCCCATGAGTTGGTAGATTATTTAGCCCACAGTGAAGTGATGAATGCTCTGCCAGAGCAGGAAAGGCATCAACTTGCTGGTCTGCTCACTCCTCACCATGCCTACCCCAGAGAAGTACTTTGTCGGGAAGGGGACCAGGGGGATTATTTTTACTTTATCGGTGGCGGGGAAGCGGATGTGTATAAGGGCACAACCTGGGTTAATCGGCTCACATCGGGCGATATTTTTGGGGAAATGTCTTTACTAACA
Source organism: Synechocystis sp. CACIAM 05 (assembly GCF_010222815.1). GTDB lineage: Bacteria > Cyanobacteriota > Cyanobacteriia > Cyanobacteriales > Microcystaceae > Synechocystis. Next base: position 3,477,035 of record NZ_CP019225.1, read on the forward strand.
GGAGAACCCCGGTCCGCTACGGTGGTAGCCGTCACTCCGATGGAACTGTATCAGTTGGATAAGGAAAACTTTGCCAATATTCTCAGTCAATCTCCCCATCTAGCCTTGGCCCTGAGCCGCAAACTCGCCCGCCGTTTACAGTCAGCCACGGACTTTGAGGCAATTGTCCCTCCCGAAGATAAGGTTTCGGTGTTGGAACCACTGGTAGAAGGCGATCGCCAGATGTTGGCCAAATTAGCCCAAAGCTCTGCTCCCATGGCCATCCTGGTGGGCACGCTGTTTGATAACATCCCGGAGGCTATGGTTATCGGCATGAACACCAATGTCACCCCCTGGGGTGGAGCGTTTCTGTTTGCTGTATTTATTTCCAATTTTCCCGAAGCCCTTTCCAGTTCCTTTGGCATGAAACAGGCCGGCATTTCCAACCGAAGAATTTTAACTCTCTGGTTTGGGGCGGTGGTGGCCAGTGGTCTGATCGCCATGGTGGGTTACTCCATTGGCCAAGGTGGCACTCTTTTATTAGTGGCCATGGCTCAGGCGATCGCCGGGGGAGGAATTTTGGCTATGTTGGCCAGCACCATGATGCCAGAAGCCTACGAATTAGGAGGCAGTTCCGTGGCCTACGCCACCATTATTGGTTTTTTAGCCGGGTTTTTGATTTCCGCCTCCCATTTTTGACTATACCCACGTCTAAGAGCCTGTTTGGAAAGTTGAGTTTTGGCTGTTTAATCCCCCCTAGCCCCCCTAAGAAGGGGAGAACCGTCACAAAAGTCCTCCTTTTTAAGCCGGAGCTTTAGTGAGGACATTTAGGGGGATAAATACCTAGTGTACTTTTCAAACACTTTCTAAAACCGGGAAATTCCCGACCACTTGACATAAGCCACGACCAAAAGCAGAGGCTTTTAGGTAAATGATCGGATTAGCTCCTAAAAATCCCCATCTTCCCCCTGCTCTTCCGCTACATCCTCTGTTTCCACCGGGAAAACCGCATTAACTAAAGATAATTTTTCCCGCACCTGTTGGTCGATGGTAGCGGCGATTTCAGGATTTTCCTCTAAATATTTCATGGCATTATCCCGACCCTGGGCAATGTTTTCGCCGTTATAGCTATACCAAGCTCCTTTGCGGGTGATGACTTCGCATTTTTCCGCCAGGTCAATGGTGCACCCCATGCGGGAAATCCCCTGGCCGAAAATGATGTCAAATTCGGCAATGCGGAAGGGGGGAGCCACTTTGTTTTTGGCCACTTTCACTTTGGCTCGGATACCGTATTCCCCTTCAGTGCCCTTTTTCAGGGTTTGAATGCGGCGAATATCTAAACGCACGGAGGCGTAGAATTTCAGGGCATTACCCCCGGTGGTTACTTCGGGACTACCGTAGGTCACACCAATTTTTTGCCGCAACTGGTTGAGGAAAATTACCAAACAACCCGATCGCCCGATGTTACCAGCAATTTTCCGCATGGCTTTACTCATCAAGCGAGCTTGGGAACCCACCGAAGTATCCCCCATTTCCCCTTCAATTTCCGCCCGGGGCACTAGGGCCGCCACGGAATCCACCACAATGATATCCACCGCAGTGGAACGCACCAACTGGTCAACAATTTCCAAGGCTGATTCGCCGTTATCTGGTTGGGCCACCAATAAATTATCAATGTCCACCCCCAGGGCTTTGGAATAAACGGGGTCGAGGGCGTGTTCTGCATCGACAAAGGCCGCGACTCCCCCCGCCTGTTGGGTGGCTGCCACCGCATGGAGGGCCAAGGTGGTCTTCCCGGAACTTTCCGGGCCGTAAATTTCCACAATCCGACCCTTGGGCAAACCGCCCCCCAGGGCCAAATCCAAAGTTAGAGCCCCAGTGGAAATGGTTTCAACCCGCATTTGGGTGGCATCTCCCAAGCGCATAATCGCTCCCTTCCCGAAGCTCCGCTCAATCTGGGCTAGAGCGGCATTGAGGGCTTTTTCACGGTCGGAAATGTTGGTGCTGGCCATGGATGTATGGGGATTGCAGAAGGAGATTCTATCTTAGATGCTCGGGAGAAAATTTTAACTTAATCCTAGGGCCAGGGGCGGTCAAATTGAGCGAATGGATAAAATAAACTAGCTGAAGATCCTAGAGCCGAGGTAACGGTGATTGAATTTCGGGAAAGTTTGAAAATGGCCACTAGTATGTTGCTGGCCAATAAGCTCCGCAGTAGTTTGACCATGTTGGGCATTGTCATTGGCAATGCGTCCGTGGTGGCCATGTTGGGCATTGGCCAGGGAGCCCAGGAGTTGGCCACTTCCCAATTGGAAGATTTAGGCCCCAATGTGTTGTTTGTGTTGCCCGGTTCCCAACGTAACCGTCGGGCTAGTTTCAATTTACCGAAAACTTTGGTTTTGAGTGACGCCGAGGCGATCGCCGGTCAGGTGCCCAGTGTGGCCGGGGTGGCCCCCGAAATTAACCGGAGGTTACTGGTGTCCCATCGGAACCTCAACACCAATGCCACTGTGGTGGGCACTACCCCCGAATATCCCGCCATCCGTAATTTTTCCGTGGCCCAGGGACGCTTTCTCAACATTTTGGACCTGGAACGTCATCGCCGGGTGGCCGTGCTGGGCAGTGAAATTGCCGATCGCCTCTATCAAACCCAAACCCCCCTCGGTCAGAATATCCGCATCAACAATATTACTTTTGAAGTCATCGGTGTGATGGAAACTAAGGGGTCTTCCTTGGGCAGTAATCAAGATGAATTTATTTTTATTCCCCTAGACACCATGGTGGCCCAACTGGTGGGGCGGACTTCCCCCTACGGCATTGAATTGAGTTGGATCAATGTGAAGGCTAAGGATAGTGACTCGGTGGGGGCGGCCACTTTCCAAATGGAAAATCTCCTGCGTCTACGCCACAATATCAAAAATGGGGAGGATGACTTTGGCGTTAGTTCTGCCAAACAAATGCTAGATATTGTCAACACTATCACCGGGGGGCTGACCATTCTCCTGGCGGCGATCGCCGGTATTTCCCTGATTGTGGGGGGCATTGGCGTGATGAACATTATGTTGGTGTCCGTAACAGAACGTACCCAGGAAATTGGCCTGCGCAAGGCCCTCGGAGCCGGAGAACAGGACATCCTCAGTCAGTTTCTCATTGAGGCAGTGATCGTTTCCGCCAGTGGTGGGGTAATTGGCGTCGTCTTGGGCATGGCCATTGTGGCGATCGTTGGTGCCCTCTCCCCTCTGATTACAGTTATCTCCCCTGTCGCCGTGGTGGTTTCTCTCACCATTTCTGGCAGTATTGGTCTATTTTTTGGTGTTGTTCCCGCCCGTCAAGCAGCTAAATTAGACCCCATTGTCGCCCTGCGTAATGCTTAGGAGAACCGATTAGTCGTCTCTGGCTATTGAACTGGTGGGAAAATAATGCTTTGTACTCCTGCGAAAATCCTATCCTAAGCCAAGGAAATACTGCGGGTGCAAGCCCAATTACTAGGCAGAGTGGAGGGCCAACCCATGCGGATTGCTTCGGGACAAATGGTGGTAACGGTTAGCTGACAATCGATCAACTGAAAACCCTCTTTTTCACACTGCTTCAAGCTCTGCTTGAGAATGGAATCATTCTTAAATTCGATGGTGCGATTACATTGCACACAGACCACATGGTGATGGTGATGGGGGGAAGCCTGTTGCAATTCATAGTGCTTGTGCCCCTCTGCCAATTCCAACTCCCGCAGAATGCCCATGCGGGACATCAACTTAACACTGCGATAAACTGTGGAAAGGCTAATCTTTTCCCTTTCTTCTTCCAGACGATGGTGTAACTCCTCGGCACTGAGATGTTCCCCCTCCGGCAAATTTTGAAAAATGGTGAGGATTTTTTCCCGCTGGGGAGTCAGTCGCCAACCACGGGCATTAAGTTCGGCTTTGAGGGAATCGGCGGTGTAGGACATGTTCTATGGGGGCGCTTAGAAGCAGTCTGGGCGATGGGATCCATCATAGTCCCTTGGCTCAGCAGTTGCAATAGTGGAATCTTATTGAGAATAGATCCTAGAAAAAGTTTTATTTATCTTCCCCCGTCTGAAAATCTGAACCATGCGACCTTCCGCCCTTATTCCCCCCCAGCGTTATTTTGCCTACCTAACATGGACCGATATTGAAGCTCTGCCGGATAAGGACAAAACCATTATTATTCAGCCCCTGGGTTCCATTGAACAGCATGGCCCCCATTTACCATTGGTGGTGGATGCAGCCATTTCTGAGGGGGTTTTGGGCAAGGCGTTGCAAACTTTAGGGGCGGAAATTCCGGCCTACGTGCTCCCAACTTTGTACTATGGCAAATCCAATGAACATATGGGTTTCCCCGGGGTAATCACCCTCAGCGCAGAAACTTTGTTGGTTATTCTCAAGGAAGTGGCGGCGAGCTTGTATCAATCGGGCTTCCGTAAATGGATTTTGCTCAACTCCCACGGGGGCCAAATTCAGGTGTTGGAAATTGCCGCTCGGGATCTGCACCAGATTTATCCAGATTTACAAATTTTCCCCTTTTTTACTTGGCGGATGCCCCATTGTGCGGCGGATTTACTCACTCCCAAAGAGATGACCCACGGTATCCATGCGGGGGATGGGGAAACCAGCTTAATGATGGCCCTCTGGCCTGAACTGGTGCGGGAAGATCGTTTAGTAAAGGAATTTCCCCAGGGTATTCCTGCCGACGGAGAACTGCTAAGCATGGAAGGGAGTTTGCCCTTTGCTTGGTTAACCAAAGAAGTGAGTCGCAGTGGGGTGATGGGGGATGCCACCGTAGCCACCAAAGAGAAGGGAGAAGTTTTACTAGATTGTTTGGCCGATGGTTGTCGTCAGGCGATCGAGGCGGTGTACCATTTCCAACCTCCTAGTCTGAATAGGAAAGGTTAGAGCAGACGAAACTCCTGGGGGATAATGGGGGATGGAAAAATTACCAAGAGGAGAAGGCAATGGCCCGTTTAGCCCTGCTGAGTGTGTCCGACAAAAGTGGCATTGTGGAACTGGCCCAACGGCTAGTGAATGAATTTCAGTTTGACCTGATCAGTAGTGGTGGTACTGCCAAAACCCTCAAAGAAGCTGGGGTTCCTGTCACCAAGGTGAGTGATTACACCGGGGCGCCGGAAATTTTGGGTGGACGGGTCAAAACGTTGCATCCCCGCATCCATGGGGGGATTTTGGCCCGGCGGGATTTGCCCAGTGACCAAGCGGATTTAGAAGCTAACGATATTCGTCCGTTAGATCTGGTGGTGGTTAACCTTTATCCCTTTGAGCAAACCATTACTAAACCGGGGGTCACCGTTGCCGAAGCAGTGGAACAAATTGATATTGGTGGCCCGGCCATGATTAGAGCCACCGCCAAAAACTTTGCCCATACCACCGTCCTCACCAATCCCGACCAGTACGAAGCCTATCTCCAGGCCCTGCAGGAACAGGGGGAAATTCCCTTAGCTTTGCGCCAACAATTTGCCGGGGAAGCCTTTGCCCTCACCAATGCCTACGACCAGGCGATCGCCAACTATTTCAGTGGTTTAAGTGGGGACAGTGCAAACCAATTTGGCCTTAGCGGTACATTGCGGCAACCGTTGCGGTATGGGGAAAATCCCCACCAAAGTGCAGGTTGGTATCAAACCGGGCGGGAAGCTACCGGCTGGGCTAAGGCGGAGAAACTCCAGGGCAAGGAACTGAGCTATAACAATTTGGTGGATTTGGAAGCAGCCCGGCGCATTATCAACGAATTCGAAGCCAGGGAACCGGCGGCGGTAATTTTAAAACACACCAATCCCTGCGGCGTGGCCTTGGCTCCAACCCTGGTGGAAGCTTACCAAAAAGCCTTTAATGCCGATGCCACTTCTGCTTTTGGGGGCATTGTCGCCCTGAACCAACCCCTGGATGGCCCCACGGCGGCGGCCATGGTCAAAACCTTTTTGGAATGTATTGTGGCCCCCGGTTGCGATGCTGAAGCCCGGGAAATTTTAGCCAAGAAAAACAATCTGCGGGTCTTGATTCTCCCCGATCTGACCACCGGCCCCAGCCAAACCATTAAGGCGATCGCCGGGGGATTTTTAGTACAGTCAGCGGATGATGAACGGGAAGATCCCAGCACTTGGCAGGTGGTGACGGAAAAACAACCCAGTGCAGAAGAATTGGCGGAGCTAGCCTTTGCCTGGAAAGTGTGCAAACACGTTAAATCCAACGCCATCACCATCACCAAAAATAAAACCACCTTGGGGGTGGGAGCAGGACAAATGAATCGAGTCGGCTCGGTGGAAATTGCCCTTAAACAAGCGGGCACAGAAGCCCAGGGAGCTTGCCTGGCCAGTGATGCGTTCTTTCCCTTTGATGATTCCGTCCGCACCGCCGCCGCCGCCGGCATTACCACCATCATCCAACCGGGGGGGTCCATGCGGGACCAGGATTCCATCCAAGCGGCCAACGGATTGGGCTTAGTGATGATTTTCACCGGGGTGCGCCATTTCCTCCACTAGAGAGCAGGGTAAAAGTCCCCTAGCTTCTCAACTTTGAAGTTGGGGGAAACTGACAAACTTTAAAATCCCCTAGTTTTAGCCGCTCGCTGGAAACCCGAATTAATTTTTAGCAAAACTTTTCCAGGGTTGGCCAATGCTAACCTCAATTGTTGGCAGACTGTTTACCCAACCCAGCTTTTTAGGCCCCAACCCATTACCAAACCCAAGCCACCAAAGCGGATGATTTGCCAAAACACGTCCCCCATTAAGCCCCGCCGTAGACCATCCCAAAACATTTTCTGCAACTGGCGATCGGTCAATAGTTCACTTTCTAGTTCCAGGGACAACGCCTCCAATTCCGAGCGAATGCGGGCCAGTTCCTGCTCCAATTCAGCCTGGGCTTCTCCCTGGAGCCTGGCTTCCACATCAGTACGATATTCTTGGATTTGTTGTTGCTTAGCCCTTTGGGACTGAACTTCGTCGTAACGAGTCTGCAATTTTTGCAAAGACTGGGTCAGGGCAGCCAGAGCCAAGCCGAAATTGCTATCACTATCTCCGTTCGGTGCGACAAAAGTTTCTTCCATAGCAAATTAGGACGGGTCAGAGTTGGGAATAGTCCCTAGGGTTGTACGGAAGCGATGACAGTGCGGTGTCGAGGGCTATTAAGTTGGATGGTCACCCGATCAAAACCAGCGGATAGTAATTCCTGCTCCACATCCAAAGCAAAATACTGGTCCATGAACGGTTCCGTACTTTTGAGCAGGGTCATAATATGGGGTGGCATAGTCAGATAAGCCTGGGAACGGGGATTCATATCCATAAAAGTGAAATGACCGCCCGTTTTCACTAAACGCCGAGCCTCCCGGAAAATTCGCCTGGTGGGTTCCTGGGGCATTTCATGGAACAGCAAAAAAGCGGAAACTAGGTCAAAAGTCTGGGCTTTTAATCCAGTGGCCTCTGGTAGGGCATGAACCCAATTGATATCGGTTTCCCTTTCTCTGCCATGGTGATGGGCAAGGGTGACGTAATAGGGGGAGAAATCTAGCCCAGTTAATTTTGCTTCTGGGTAGCAGGCTTGCAAGGTAAAGCTACTCAAGCCCACAGTGCAATGCAAATCAAGGATAGTTTGGGGAGCTTGGGGCAATTGGGCCAACAAAACATTGTGGTAACTACGTCGTAACTCGGCATCCCCTTGGGCTCCTGCTTCTGGGTAAAGACTGGAATGGACAGCGTTGGCCGCCACTTCAAATTCAAAGGCCGCATCCCAACACATGTGCCCCTGGTCGTAGCCGTGGAAGGAGGCGTTGTAATAATCGGGGTAGGTTAAATTTTCATCCACCACCGATCGCCAATGGCTTTGCCAGTCCTGCTGTTGATAATTTTTTACTGTTTCCCGCCAGGGGATCCCCAATCTTTCTGCCCGTTTGATCATCATGGAGCGGGCTTGCCATTTGGCCACGTTCCACAGGGGCTTGACGGCCAATAAACCATTGACGACCTGGCTCATGGCGGTGGGGGCAGGGGTGGCGGTGCTGACAGTCATGGAATGCTTTAATGGGACTAGGGAAAATTGTCGCTGAAAAATCCAAACCTGTCTAGGCATGGGTATCAAGCGGCGATCGCCTGGGGCAGTTTCGGTGTTGAACCATGACCGGTAAACAGTTACACCAGTTGATTGTGAATAAATGGGGTTATTCCTTCGATGTGCAATTGCGACGCATCAAAGACCGCATTTTTCTACAGATTATGTGGCGGTACCTAGAACAGGCTTCCTTTCCCCTCTCGGAAGAGGATTATTTCGCTAATCTAGAGGCGATCGCCCAGTATCTCCAGGCCTGGGGAGGGGGGGAGCAGGTGCAACAGTTCATTGCCCAAACAAAAGAAAAACCCCGCCTAGGCAAAGCAGTTAGTATTCCCCTGGAACTTGGGGCCAGGGCCGCAGAATGGTTTATTTGAAAGCTGGACAAGCTAGGAGCATAGGGCATTGCTATGGTTACCCCACTCAAACTACTCAACAATCGCTACAGAATTATTGAAACCCTGGGCAGGGGAGGATTTGGGGAAACTTTTTTGGCCCAGGACACCCACATGCCCTCCGCCCGGAAGTGTGTGATCAAGCACCTCAAACCAGTGCTGGAAAATCCAGAAATTCCCTCATGGTTAAGGGAAAGATTCCACCGCGAGGCCGCCACCCTAGAGGAGTTGGGGGAGAACCATCCCCAGATTCCCCAACTGTATGCCTATTTCAGTGAAGGGGAAGATTTTTACCTGGTGCAAGAGTGGATTCCCGGGCTGACCCTCACCCAAGCCCACGCCAAAAAGGGTAATTTTTCCAGTACAGCGGTGGAGGAATTATTGCTGGGGATTTTGCCTGTGTTGGAGTTTATCCATCAACGGCGCATTATCCACCGGGACATTAAGCCCGACAATATTATCCTGCGGGAAGCTGATGGTAAGCCTATTCTGATCGATTTCGGCATCATCAAAGAAACCATGGGCACGTTGGTTAATCCCGATGGCCGTAGTGCCTATTCTGTGGCGTTGGGTACCCCCGGTTACATGGCTTCGGAGCAAGCCGCTGGACGGCCAGTTTTTTCCAGCGATCTGTACAGTTTGGGACTAACGGCTATTTTTTTGCTCACCGGTAAAACCCCCCAATATCTAACCAGTGACAGCCGCACCGGAGAAATCCTTTGGCGACAGGGGGCTCCCCAAGTCAGTCCTACCCTAGCTAAGGTCATAGACCAAGCAGTGCGCTACCATCCCCGGGAAAGATTTAATTCCGCCACCGCCATGGCCCAGGCCCTCCAGGGTGATTTCAGGAGTGTACCCATGACCAAAGGCGATCGCCAGGGAAACACCGTTGCTAATGGCAAGACCAAATCTAATCACCAACCTACGGCCCCAACCCTAGTGGTGGGCACTCCCTACAACGCCAACGACACTCAAGCCACCAAGGTTTACACTCAAGAGTTTACCGGATATACCGAAACCCCGGAGGGTTCGCCATTGATGAAATGGGTTGTTATGCCCCTTGTCGTACTGCTAGTGATTGGCGGCGGCATGGCGGCGGGATTTTGGGTTACCAGTCAACGGCGCAATAATCCTCCCCCGGCGGTGGAAGAACCCACAGAGGAAACCCCCACTCCCCTGCCCTCTCTGGAACCCCGGCCAGATTTATTTGAAACTCCTAGCCCTATTCCCACTCCAGCAACCCCTAGCCCGGAACCCACCCCCAGCCCCAGTCCCAGCCCGGAAACCACCTCTAGTCCAACAGAGGATACGATCACTCCCATGGAGCCGGAACCCAGTTTGGACGAACCTGCCCCTATTCCTGAACCCAAACCCAGTCCATCCCCCACCATCAGTCCTCAACCATCACCCACTATTTCCATTCCTGTTACCCCAGCCCCTGTACCAAAACCTAGTCCTTCTCCCAAGCCCACTGTTCCTCCCCAGATTTCCCCTACTCCCCAGCCCAGCAATACGGTGCCTGTGATCCCCCCACCGGAAAATCCCAGTGCCGAGACTGAGCCCAATCTGCCGGCTCCCCCAGTAGGGGAAAAGCCCATCGACCCCGGACAAAATTAGGGATTTATACTAAAAATAGAAACTTTGGGTGAGCTAAGACCTAGCTGCGTATTTATTTGTCTATTTAGTTCTGTCATTAGTTAGCCAACATTAAGCCGAGGAGAGGCCCAGTGAAATTATCCAGCAAAAATTTAGATGCCCGTCTCGACACGGTTTACGATGCCATCGTTTTAGGGGGAGGCATGGGGGGTTTGTCCGCCGCCATCTATTTAGCCCGCTATGGACTGAAATGTCTGGTGGTGGAAAAAGGTCGGGGCCGATCCTTCTGGATGCAGGATTTACGCAACTATGTGGGGCTAGATCCCGATACACCGGGGCGGGACATCATCACCCACAGCACCCAACAGGCTCTCCATTGGGGCGCAGATTTGTTGCGGGGTTATGTGGAAGGTGTAACCGATGAGGGAGATACCCTTGCCGTGAAGGTGAAAGTGGGTAAGAAAGATAGTCTTTATCCGATTTTTCGGACTAAATATGTCATCGCCGCCACGGGCATTATCGACAATCTACCCCAGTTGGAGGATATGCAAAATGTTTATGACTATGCCGGTTACACTCTGCACGTTTGCATGATTTGTGACGGGTTTGATATGTGGGATCAAAAGGCTGTGTTGATTGCGGGCACCGAAGGACAAATTAATGCTGCCTTTGTTTTGAATTGGTTTACGCCCTACATTACTGTTTTGACCCATGGGCTTTGCACTGTCGGTGATGAAATGAAAGCTAAGTTAGCAGACCACGGTTATCCTCTCCACGAAGCGGCGATCGCCAAATTTTTGGGAGAAGACCACAAAATGAGTGGGGTGGAATTGGTGGACGGCACTGTGGTGGAAGCCACAACGGGTTTGATCAACATGGGTTCTGTGTACCATAACCATTACCTCAAGGGCATTGAAGGTTTGGAATGGGATGGGGAAAATTTGGTCACCAATGACATGGCCCAAACCAGCGATCCCCGTATCTTTGCCCTGGGGGATTTGAAAAAAGGTTTAAACCAGGTGTCCGTAGCGGTGGCCGATGGCACCCTGGCCGCTACCCAAATTTGGCGCAACATTCGCCGGGCCAGTGAACCCCGCAAATGGATTCATTAAATGAATTATTGGCCAATAAAGTTAGTGGACTTTCGCCCTTGTCCATCGGGAAACCAAGTTTGACGGGCTGTCTTTTGACCCTTGGGCGTTATTCTGACTAGGATGGGGGGCATTCTTTTAGCAGAAATTTACTAAGTTTCCCCATGTCCACGGAAAACCCCATCGAAACCAAGTCACCGGAAAACAATCAGTCTTTAGACTGCAGCAGCCCGGATCCTTCCCGTAAATGGTACCAAGCCCGCCTATTTTCCTTTGGCATTACTCCAACGGGTTATGTGGCAGTGGGGGTAGCTCCCATGGGGGTAGTGGCCATTGGCATTGTGCCCATGGGGGTGATTTCCGTTGGCATGGTAGGTATGGGGGCGATCGCCGCTGGATTTGTCACCATGGGAATGGTGGCGTTTGGCGAAGTAAATATGTCCTATTTCGGTGGTCACAAAGGAGGCAAGGGCCATGGTGCAGTACCTACCCAGGAAATGCCCATGACCGATAAGCCCATGGAAAAACCCATGGAGCACAGCAATCACTAAGGCTAGAATTGGGGAAACTCCTTCACCCCAGTCACCCCAGATTTTATGATTTCCTCCCTGTTCTCCGGTGGTTTAACCCTCACTCTAGCCCTTGCGCCTGTGGGGGCAGTCACAGTCGAACCGACTCAAATTATTCGAGCTAATTCCCCTACTCTGCAAGCCCAGGCGATCGACCTCAACGAAGTACAACGACAACTGGAGCAAAATCCCCAACTTATCCAACAGGCAGAGCAGTTACTAAGGGAAAATCCTGATCTGGTGATTAAAACCATGGAGCAGATATTGAGGAATAATCCCACCATCATTCAGGAAATCCAAGCCATGCCAGGGCTGATGAATGAGATGGCCCGCCAGGCGGCTGGCATTGTTGATTATTTACAAAAAAATCCTGAATTGTTTCGCCAATTAGAACAAATGATGGTGGTACCCCAATAGGAAGTGGAAATTTCGTTGGTGTCAAAGTCAAAATGGGAGAATGATTATTTGAACCATGGTGTCTGCGAGAAAAGATCTATGATGGGGGTTTATTGTTGAACGGTTAGCCATGTCCTTCGTCGGTCTCCATATCCACAGCGACTATAGCCTCCTGGATGGGGCTTCCCAATTACCCGCCTTGATTGACCGGGCCATTGAACTGGGTATGCCGGCGATCGCCTTAACGGACCATGGGGTGATGTATGGGGCGGTGGAATTGCTGAAAGTCTGCCGGGGCAAACCGATTAAACCCATCATTGGCAATGAAATGTATGTGATAAATGGTGACATTGAAATTAATAAGCGTCACCGTCGTTTCCATCAGGTAATTTTAGCGAAGAATAATCAGGGTTACAGAAATTTAGTTAAACTCACCACCATTTCTAACTTGAAAGGTATTCAAGGCAGCGGCATTTTTGCTCGACCTTGTATTAACAAAGAGCTGCTAGAACAATACAAAGAAGGGTTGATAGTTACCAGTGCTTGTCTGGGGGGTGAAGTGCCCCAAGCAATTTTAAAAGGAGATTTAGACCATGCCCGCCAAGTAGCTAAATGGTATAAGAATTTATTTGGCGATGACTACTATTTGGAAATCCAAGACCATGGTTCTGTGGAGGACCGTTTAGTTAATATTAACTTGGTCAAAATTGCCCAGGAATTAGACATTAAAATTGTTGCCACCAACGATTCCCATTTTATCTCCTGCAACGATGTGGAGGCCCATGATGCCCTCCTTTGTATTCAAACGGGTAAGTTAATTACTGAAGAAAAAAGATTGCGCTACAGCGGCACAGAATATCTCAAATCCGCCGAAGAAATGCATTTGCTTTTTCGAGATCATTTGCCGGACGATATCATCGAAACGGCGATCGCCAACACTCTGGAAGTAGCCGATAAAGTTGAAGCCTACAGCATTCTAGGGGAACCCCGCATTCCCCATTATCCCATTCCCCCCAACCATACCCCTGAAACCTATGTGGAAGATATTGCCTGGGATGGTCTGTTAGAAAGGTTGAAATGTCGAGAAAGGGCTGATATTCCTCCGGTGTACAAAGAACGCCTGGAATATGAATTAAGAATGTTAGAAAAAATGGGTTTTTGCACCTATTTTCTTGTAGTTTGGGATTACATTAAATATGCCCGAGATCATGGCATTCCCGTAGGACCAGGGCGAGGCTCAGCAGCGGGATCTTTAGTGGCCTATTGCATGAAAATCACCAACATTGATCCAGTACATCATGGACTAATTTTTGAGCGCTTTTTGAACCCAGAACGGAAATCTATGCCCGATGTAGATACGGATTTTTGTATTGATCGCCGCGATGAAATGATTGAGTATGTTACCCAAAAGTATGGGGAAGATAAGGTTGCCCAAATTATTACCTTTAACCGCATGACTTCCAAAGCAGTGCTTAAGGATGTGGCGAGGGTCTTGGATATTCCCTATGCAGAATCGGACAAAATGGCCAAAATGATCCCTGTTTCTAGGGGTAAACCGGCCAAATTAAAGGTGATGATTTCCGACCAAACTCCGGAGCCCCAATTTAAAGCTCGCTATGATAATGAACCTTGGGTAAAAAAATGGATCGATATGGCCATTCGCATTGAAGGAACGAACAAAACCTTCGGTGTCCATGCCGCTGGGGTGGTAATTTCCTCCGAACCTTTGGATCAAATTGTGCCGTTGCAAAAGAATAATGATGGGGCAGTAATTACCCAATATTACATGGAAGATGTGGAAGCCATGGGTCTATTGAAAATGGACTTTTTAGGCTTGAAAAATCTGACTACCCTACAGCGAGCGGTGGAGTTAGTCGCAGAAACAAAAGGTATCGAACTAGATTTGGACGACTTACCTTTACAGGAACGAAAAGCCCTACAAATTCGTGTCCGCACCGGTTCAAAAAAGTTACCCGACGACGTTAAAAAGACTCACAAATTACTGGAAGCAGGGGATTTAGAGGGAATTTTTCAATTGGAATCCCAGGGCATGAAACAGATTGTACGGGATTTAAAACCATCTGGCATTGAAGATATTTCATCTATTCTAGCTTTGTACCGCCCTGGACCATTGGATGCAGGACTAATTCCTATTTTCATTAACCGTAAACACGGCCGGGAAGAAATTTCCTATCAGCATAAACTTTTAGAACCCATTCTCAACGAAACCTATGGAGTTCTCGTGTACCAAGAGCAGATCATGAAAATGGCTCAGGATTTAGCTGATTATTCCCTAGGAGAAGCGGATTTGTTGCGGCGGGCGATGGGTAAAAAGAAAGCTGAAGAAATGCAAAAACATCGGGCGAAATTTGTCGATGGTTCCACTAAACATGGAGTGCCTTCCCGCATCGCGGAAAATTTGTTTGACCAGATGGTTAAGTTTGCGGAATATTGCCTCAGTTTTGACACCGAAATTTTAACCGTTGAATACGGCCCATTACCCATTGGTAAAATTGTGAGTGAAGAAATTAATTGTTCTGTGTATAGCGTTGATCCGGAAGGGAGAGTTTATACCCAGGCGATCGCCCAATGGCATGACCGGGGAGAGCAAGAAGTATTTGAATATGAATTGGAAGATGGTTCAGTGCTCCGAGCCACCCCTGACCACCGCTTTTTAACCAACGATTATCAACTGTTGGCGATCGAAGAAATTTTTGCTAGGCAACTGGAATTGTTGACTTTAGCAAATATTAACCAAACTGAAGAAGCTCTTGACAGCCATCGTCTTCTCTCTCCATTACTTAACGCTGGGAGGATCTAATAGACACTATGTACCAAACTGCGTCCCAATTTGAAGCACAAATGCCCGATCGCCTGACGCATGACTGAGGGTGGGGTCCGCAATTCTAACCGAGGAAAGGATTACAATGTGAAGGCGATTTATTGATCTGATCACACTTCCATTGCCCTGCCCCCCATGACCGACGTCCCCGTTAGCCGCATCCGCAATTTTTCCATCATTGCCCACATTGACCACGGTAAATCCACCTTGGCCGATCGCCTGTTGCAGGTGACAGATACGGTGCAACAACGGGAAATGAAAGAGCAGTTCCTGGACAATATGGATTTGGAGCGGGAGCGGGGCATCACCATCAAGCTCCAGGCCGCCCGCATGAATTACAAGGCTAAGGACGGTCAGGATTACGTACTTAACCTGATTGACACCCCGGGCCATGTGGACTTTTCCTATGAAGTTTCCCGTTCCTTAGCCGCCTGTGAAGGGGCCTTGTTGGTGGTGGATGCCTCCCAGGGGGTGGAAGCCCAGACGTTGGCAAACGTTTACCTAGCGTTGGATAACAATCTAGAAATTATTCCAGTGTTGAACAAAATTGACCTACCCAGTGCGGAGCCAGACCGGGTAGCGGCGGAAATTGAAGAAGTGGTGGGGCTAGATTGTAGTGACATTATCCAAGCTTCTGCCAAAGCTGGCATTGGGGTGAACGACATTTTAGAGGCGATCGTCCAACAGGTTCCCCCCCCAGCGGATACGGTGGATCAACCCCTGCGGGCGTTAATTTTTGACAGTTATTACGATGCTTACCGGGGAGTAGTGGTTTACTTCCGGGTGATGGATGGCCAGGTGAAGAAAGGCGATAAGGTACGCCTAATGGCTTCTGATAAGGAGTATGTCATTGATGAATTGGGAGTTTTATCCCCCACCCAGGTACAGGTGGAAGCGTTACATGCCGGGGAAGTCGGCTATTTTGCGGCGGCCATTAAGGCGGTGGCCGATGCGAGGGTAGGAGATACCATCACCATGGCCAACAGTCCTGCGGCGGAACCGTTACCGGGCTATACCGAAGCTAACCCCATGGTTTTTTGTGGGCTATTCCCCATTGACGCGGATCAATATCCCGATTTAAAAGATGCGTTGGAGAAGCTAAAGCTCAACGATGCAGCCCTGTCCTACGAGCCGGAAACGTCCAGCGCCATGGGATTTGGTTTCCGTTGCGGCTTTTTGGGATTACTGCACATGGAAATTGTCCAAGAGCGGTTGGAACGGGAATATAACCTGGATTTGATTACCACGGCTCCGTCGGTAATTTATCGGGTTACCACCACCGATGAAGAAGTAATTGAAGTGGATAACCCTAGTCTATTGCCCCCCATTCAAAAACGGCTGAAAGTGGAAGAACCGTTCATCAAAGTGGAGATGATCACCCCGGAAACCTATGTGGGCACGTTGATGGAACTGTGCCAAAGTCGGCGGGGGGTGTTCAAGGATATGAAATTTTTTACCCAAACCCGAACTGCTTTAATTTATGAATTACCTTTGGCGGAGGTGGTCACAGACTTTTTCGACCAGTTAAAATCCCGCACCAAGGGCTATGCCAGCATGGAATATCAATTAATTGGTTATCGGGAAAATCCCCTGGTCAAACTGGACATTTTGGTTAACGGTGATGGGGTGGATGCATTGGCCATGATTGTCCACCGGGATAAGGCCTATTACGTTGGCCGGGCCATGGTCAGTAAGTTAAAAGAATTAATTCCCCGCCATCAGTTTAAAGTGCCTATCCAAGCGGCGATCGGGGCCAAGGTCATTGCCAGTGAGCATATTCCTGCCTTGCGTAAGGATGTTTTGGCCAAGTGCTACGGTGGCGACATTTCCCGTAAGAAAAAACTGTTGCAAAAACAAGCCAAAGGGAAAAAACGTATGAAGGCGATCGGGACAGTGGATGTGCCCCAGGAAGCGTTTATGGCGGTGCTGAAGCTAGATCCCCAATAGTTTGGGATAACTATGGCTGACTAACGGTGAGAAATATTCTCCATTGGCGATCGCCAACCCAAGCGGCAACTCTCATAATGGGATAATGGCAATCTTCAGCGCAGGAACATTATGGGCTTACTCGTCAACGGAATTTGGCAGGATCAATGGTACGACACCGAGAGCACAGGGGGGCGATTTGTACGGCAAGACTCCCAATTTCGCCATTGGATTACCCCCGATGGATCGGCGGGGCCCACGGGTAATGCCGGGTTTAAAGCTGAAGCAGGACGCTATCACCTTTACGTTTCTTTGGCCTGTCCATGGGCACACCGTACCCTGATTTTCCGTAAACTTAAGAGTTTAGAAGGGATGATTGATGTTTCCGTTGTCCATTGGTTAATGCGGCAAAAGGGATGGACCTTTGCCCCCGGCCCTGGGATAGTGCCCGATCCGTTATTAAATGCGGAGTATCTTTACCAAATTTATACCCAGGCAGACCCCCAATATAGTGGTCGGGTAACGGTGCCCATACTGTGGGACAAACAAAACCAAACCATTGTTAATAACGAATCGTCGGAAATTATCAGAATTTTCAACAGTGCCTTTGATGGGCTGGGCGCAAAATCTGGGGACTATTATCCCAAAGCTCTCCGTACCCAAATTGATGCCCTCAACGACCGGATTTATCACACCATTAACAATGGCGTTTATAAATGTGGATTTGCCACGACCCAAGCCGCCTATGAAGAGGCGATCGCCCCGTTATTTGAAAGCTTGGATTGGTTAGAAGTAATTTTACAGGGGCATCAATATTTAACAGGGGACGAAATTACGGAAGCGGACTGGCGTTTATTTACCACCTTGATTCGTTTTGATGTGGTCTATGTGGGGCATTTCAAATGTAACTTGCGGCGGATTCAGGACTATCCCAACCTGTGGCGTTATCTACGGGATTTATACCACCAACCTGGCATCGCTGAAACTGTTAATTTTCAACATATCAAGGGCCATTACTACGAAAGTCATTTGAATATTAATCCCACGGGAATCGTACCAATGGGGCCAGCGTTGGATTTATCGTTAGCCTAAATATTGTCTTCGATTATCCTTGTCCCTAGACTAATCTCACCTTGGCTAATAATTCCTAACGCTCATACTACTGTGGGGCCTCCAGTGTTCTAAATTTGGCGTTAGTCGTAAGCTCCGAGTCCAAACCAGGGCAGGGTAAGTATGGGATCATTGGCAAAAAATTATCGCTATGGAAGTTTTGCGGTGAAGGAGAGTCCTTCTTGTTAATTGTCGAGGATATTGCTGAGGCGGGGATTGGCGAAAAAGTTGCTATAGTGAATCTGATTAAAACGCCCTTTGCTGCTGTTTCAGCTTTTGAACAATGCGCATCCTAGCCCTTGTCCCCGGTGGAATCTCCGAGCAAATCCTGTTTTTCCCAACCATTGCCACCCTCAAGGCGGAATACCCCCAGGCAACGATTGACGTAATTGTGGAACCTAGGGCCAAGTCGGCCTACAGGGTTTGTGCCCAGGTCAATGAGGTGCTGGCCTTCGATTATCGGGATCGTAACGGTCTGGCGGACTTTTTAAATCTGTTGGGCGTTATCCGTGACCGGGAATATGAAGCGGTGCTAACGGTGGCCCGGCAATGGACAATTGAGTTGCTTCTCTGGCTCAATGGCATTCCCCAGCGGGTGGGTTACCAGAGCAGTGCTGGTTTCTTTTTGTCGGCGACGGTGCCGTTTAAACCGGATCAGTATGTTCCTTTCCTTTTCCATGATCTGACCCAAGGTTTTGGTATTAACCGCCCCTGTCCTCCGCTCCAAATTAGTCTGCCCAAGGCTGACATTGAGTGGATGGAGGCAACCCAGAAAAAGTTAGACCTGGGAAGTGGTGGTTATGTGGTGCTCAATGGCGGAGCCATACGTCAACCAGACACGGGGGATTTCCCTTACCCCATTGCCCAATGGCATGAAATCATTGCAGACATTAAGCAAAAACAACCGGGGTTAAAAATTGTGCTGATTCCCCCGGCGGAGAATACGGGCTGGGTGCAGGCCATGCAGGATCAACATCCGGGGGTAGTTGCCATACGTCCAGGGGATGTGGGTAAAATGGCGGCTCTGTTGGCTGGAGCTAACTTAGTGGTTTGCACGGAGGGGATTCCCATGCATTTGGCGATCGCCGTTGGGACCTACACCGTCGCTATTTTGGGTAAAACCCCCGCAGCTCGCATTATTCCCCCGGACCAAGAAAAATTCATTGGTTTACAGGTGCCCAGTGGCAAGGAAGCAGATGTGAAACCAGCCCTAGTATTGAAGAAAATTTGGCGCTAAACAATCGGTTTCGGCACAGTTTAAGAAAACTATAGAGAGCTGCTAAAAGCTACCATTGCCTCTTTCACTGATAGGATAGGTGAAAAACTTAGTGGCCTAATTTCTTGGGCTAGAGTCAATCTTCTTTAACCTTCTCTTAACTTTGGAAGAAATTTGTTATGACTAGCATTATGATGAATACGGTGCAAACGTATGGTAAGACGGTGGAAAAGAACTACAAAGCTGGGGAGGTAATTTTCCAGGAAGGGGCAGTGGAATTGTCTATGTTTGGGGTGTTGGAAGGCGAAGTAGAGATGACTTTGCAAGGTAAGTTTATTGAAACCATTGAGGCCGGAGGCATTTTTGGCATAGGAGCCATTGTCCACAGCGATCATCAAAGGGCTTCCTCGGCGATCGCCAAAACCGATTGCAAGTTAGTGGCTATGGACCGGGAACATTTTCTGTTTGCAGTGCAACAAACCCCGATGTTTGCCTTGGAAGTGATCCAGAACTATTCAGACCGCTACCGGAGTTTGAAAGCATTGTACGAGAAGGCGATCGCCGAATAGAGCCAAGTCGATTTGGGTTTATGAAAGCCAGAGGACAGGGCGGGGAGAATGCAGTTGCTTAACTTCCTCCGGGAATACGGCCAGTGATAGGCTAGAAAGAGAAATGTCAAGCCGTTCTGCGGGGCGGAATTCCCCCATCCTTCCTTTGATGAGCCACTCTGATTTGCCTTTGGCTAACGCTGTCCCCCTCGATAAAATTCGCTACAACGACCAGGGATTAGTGCCGGCGATCGCCCAAGACTATTTGGACGGCACGGTGTTGATGTTGGCCTGGATGAACGAAGCAGCCCTGGCGAAAACCCTAGCCACGGGACAGGTGTGGTATTGGAGTCGTTCCCGCCAAGAACTATGGCATAAGGGAGCAACCTCCGGCCACTTTCAAAAACTTTTGGGCATCCGCTACGACTGCGACAGCGACGCCTTATTACTTACCATTGAGCAAAAGGGGGACATTGCCTGCCACACCGGGGAACGGAGTTGTTTCCATCAACTGGACGGCCATAAATCCCCTCCCCCAGCGGATATGTTGACGGAATTGGCTCGGGTCATTGGCGATCGCCGGGATCACCCCACCCCCGAATCCTACACCTGTAAATTATTGGCGGGGGGAGATAATAAAATTCTCAAAAAAATTGGCGAAGAAAGTGCGGAAGTGGTCATGGCTTGCAAAGATGATGACCCGGAAGCCATCGCCGGAGAAGTGGCGGATTTGTTCTACCACACCCTGGTGGCCCTAGCCCATCACAACGTTGATCTACGGGCCGTTTATCGCAAACTTGGCGATCGTCGCCGTTAACGGTGCCCAGCCTCGGTCAGTTCAAAAAGCCGTGGTACCATGAAAAAACGCGGGGAGAATCCTAGTTTTCCCTTCCTCAAAATTTCTCAGTTTTAGCAACAAATATGTCCACCGTTGACCATGCCCCCCAGACTTCAGAAGCGATGGCCATTCCCAAACAGGGATTGCCGGTAACCATCATCACTGGCTTTTTGGGCAGTGGTAAAACCACTCTGTTAAACTATATTTTGAGCAATCAACAGGGACTTAAAACCGCCGTTTTGGTGAACGAATTTGGTGAAATTGGCATTGATAATGAATTGGTCATTGCCAGTGACGAAAACATGGTGGAATTGAGCAATGGTTGTGTTTGTTGCACCATCAATGAAGACTTAGTTGAAGCAGTTTATAAAGTTTTAGAACGGGAACAGAAAATTGATTATTTGGTAGTGGAAACTACAGGTTTAGCTGATCCTTTACCTGTGGCCCTGACTTTTTTAGGCACAGAATTGCGGGATATGACCCGACTGGATTCCATCATTACCATGGTGGACTGTGAGAATTTTAGTTTGGATTTATTTAATAGCCAGGCGGCCCAAAGTCAAATCACCTACGGAGACATCATTGTCCTTAATAAAACTGATTTGGTGGAGGAAGCAGACGTAGATTCTTTAGAAGTCCGTTTGCGGGATTTAAAAACGGGAGCCAGAATTCTCCGCACCCAAAAAGCGGAAGTTCCTTTACCCCTGATTCTCAGTGTGGGACTGTTTGAGTCGGACAAATACGCTCCCGAACAACACGAGCACCATCACCATAGCCACGATCACGGCCATGACCACGATTGTGCCCCCGATTGCCAAGATCCAAACCATAACCATAGCCACCATGGCCATGATCATCATCACGACCATGACCATGATCATGGCAAAAAGTACCACAGTGACCACCTAGAAATGGATGGCTTCACCTCCCTTTCTTTCCGCAGTGAGCAGCCCTTTTCCATTCGTAAGTTCCAGTATTTTCTCGATAATCAATTAACCCCCAACATTTTCCGAGCTAAGGGTATTCTTTGGTTCAATGAAAGCCCAAAACGGCATATTTTTCACCTCAGTGGCAAGCGTTTTAGCCTGGAAGATGACCAATGGAAAGGGGAAAAATCGAATCAGTTGGTGTTAATTGGTCAAGACCTAGACCATGACAAAATCCGTGAACAACTTAACCATTGTTTGAGCTTGCCGACGGAGAGCAAAGGTAAAGGTTTTGGTAAGGGTTAAGCGAACTAACCAGCAAAATTCTTACATTGGTAACCTTTGATCAAATTTTCTACCTACCGCCGGGTTTTAGGGCTATTTTGGCAAACGGCGATCGCCGCTGAGTTGGAGTATCGCCTCAACTTTGTCATTGCTAGCGTGGGCAGTGTGGTGAATCTAGGGGGCAGTTTATTCAGCCTGTTTTTGTTCTATCGCACTGGCTATAGCTTTGCAGGTTGGAATTGGCAATCAGCGTTGGTGGTGCTGGGGATGTTCACCATTCTCCAGGGGTTAGCGGCTACCCTATTTATTCCCAACCTGAATCGCATTGTGCGTTATGTGGAGCAAGGCACTCTGGATTTTGTGCTGTTAAAGCCGATCAGTAGTCAATTTTGGCTTTCCCTCCGGCAACTGTCCCCCTGGGGTGTACCGGATATTTGCTTTGGGCTGGGGCTGATTGTCTATGCAGGGGTGAGCTTAAACCTAAAAGCCTGGGATTTGGTGTTGGGGACGATACTCCTTGGATTGGGATGTATTGTTCTCTATAGCATTTGGTTTATGTTAGGAGCCACTAGCATTTGGTTTGTCAAAATTTATAACGTCACTGAAGTGCTGAAGGGATTCCTCGAGGCAGGGCGTTACCCCATGGTGGCCTATCCCGCCATTTACCGCATCTTTTTCACTTTTATTATTCCCATTGCCTTTTTGACCACGGTGCCCGCCGAGGCTATGTTGGGCAGGCTTGATCCGATCTGGTTACTGGCAACCGCCGGATTGGCGATCGCCCTGTTGACTCTTTCCCATTATTTTTGGCAATTTGCCCTGCGATTTTACACTAGTGCTTCTAGTTGAGTAGAACAAAAAACAGGTTTGGACAGAGCAAAGTTCACGTCTACGAAAAAGTAGAAATGAAAACCATTGCCCCGCCCCTTAACAACTAACTTTTACTCCGTAAATTTTATAGCTATTTGAAATAAAATTAAGACAGTAAGAATTTCTGCAAGGTTCATATTAAAATTACCTTGGTTATTTATATTGCCCTATGCTTAGTTGAATTAGCTATAAACTAAATCAGTTAATTAGTCAGCTAATTTAATTAGGGTTGTAACTTATTTGTTTGCTGATCAATGACATACTTAAGGAGCAATAAACCTCCGTAAATTGTCAAAATATATACTGATGCCACCAACAATATTTTCAAAACCATAATGTCCCTCAAAAACATTAACTACTGTGATTAATTTGGTTGTAACGATCTGCCATCCCATCCAAGACCAACTCCGAGGGCAGTATATTTCATTATTTCCTGACCCAAGGGCAATGTTCCGAGGACTCCGTAATCCTTATCCGTTGCTCAACACCCTAGAATCAATGTTATTTTTCCCTAGAATCTCCCACTGCCCCGATCGCCATGGAGACAGACATAGTACTAATGAGTACGACTCGACGCCAAAAAACCGGGGATCAGACAAAGTCTAGACCCTGGAGAGCTCTCTGTAATTGATTGCAAATCCTTACCCCTAGCCTAACACAGCCAGCCCGAGTCCGGGGATCTTTTTTTGCTCTAGCATCAGCGCAAAAGTAGAACAAAATTCAGTCAAGGGCGGCGATCGCCCCAAAAATCCAGAATCGACATTTTTAGTTCACAAGAGGTTATCTTAAAATAAGCATCAAGATATGTAAACTTTCGTAAACACATCTGCCAAGTTTGGCCAGCCGATGATCTCCACTACCTCCCTGTTTGCCCCCGTTGACCAAGACCTCCGTTTATTAACGGATAATCTCAAGCGGCTTGTCGGTGCTCGGCATCCTATCCTGGGGGCGGCGGCGGAACATTTATTTGAGGCAGGGGGAAAGCGGGTGCGGCCGGCCATTGTGTTGTTAGTTTCCCGCGCCACCCTATTAGACCAAGAATTAACGGCGCGCCATCGCCGGCTGGCGGAAATTACCGAAATGATCCACACCGCTAGTTTGGTCCACGATGACGTGGTGGATGAGGCGGATCTGCGGCGGAATGTGCCCACGGTGAATAGTTTATTTGACAATCGGGTGGCAGTGTTAGCGGGGGATTTCCTCTTTGCCCAATCTTCTTGGTATTTGGCTAACTTAGATAATTTGGAGGTGGTGAAATTATTGTCGGAGGTAATTCGGGACTTTGCGGAGGGGGAAATTTTACAGAGCATCAATCGTTTTGACACCGACACAGATTTAGAAACCTATTTGGAAAAAAGCTATTTTAAAACTGCCTCTCTCATTGCCAACAGTGCCAAGGCAGCGGGGGTTTTGAGCGATGCGCCCCGGGATGTGTGTGATCATCTTTACGAATATGGTAAACATTTGGGGTTAGCGTTCCAGATTGTGGACGATATTTTAGATTTCACTTCCCCCACGGAGGTTTTGGGGAAACCGGCCGGGTCAGATTTAATCAGCGGCAACATCACCGCCCCAGCCCTATTTGCCATGGAAAAATATCCCCTACTTGGTAAATTAATTGAACGGGAATTTGCCCAGGCGGGGGATTTGGAACAGGCCCTGGAATTGGTAGAACAGGGGGATGGTATCCGGCGATCAAGGGAATTGGCCGCGAACCAAGCGCAACTGGCCCGGCAACATCTGAGTGTGCTGGAAATGTCCGCTCCGAGAGAATCTCTGTTGGAATTAGTTGATTATGTGCTTGGTCGTCTCCATTAGGTTTTCCCGTAGATTTTTTCCCAGCGGGCTTGATTGCGTTGAATAAAACTCCCCAAACCATTGTTTTTTACAAACCCTACGGAGTTCTGTGTCAATTTACCGATAATTCTGCCCATCCCCGGCCGACGTTGAAGGATTATATTAATTTGCCAGATTTATATCCCGTGGGGCGTTTGGATCAAGATAGCGAAGGACTATTACTGCTCACCAGCAACGGTAAACTTCAGCATCGTTTGGCCCACCGGGAGTTTGCCCACCAACGTACTTATTTTGCCCAAGTAGAAGGCTCTCCAACGGACGAAGACCTAGAACCCCTGCGGCGGGGCATAACTTTCGCAGATTACCCTACCAGACCGGCGATCGCCAAAATTATCACTGAACCAGATTTTCCCCCCAGAAATCCTCCCATTCGTTATCGAGCCTCCATTCCCACCAGTTGGTTAAGCATTACCCTAACGGAAGGGCGCAATCGTCAGGTACGTCGGATGACGGCGGCGGTGGGCTTTCCTACCCTACGACTGGTGCGGGTGCAAATACAGGTTACTGGTCGCTCTCCCCAACGGGGCAAAGGTAAGTCAGCGGCAACTTGGTGCTTAACTCTAGAAGGTTTGAGTCCGGGGCAATGGCGACCCCTGACCCCTTGGGAAGAAAATTTTTGCCAGCAACTCTTAACGGGAAATTCCAATGGTCCCTGGCAGAAAAAATTTGGCGATCGCCGTTGATCAAGGCTCCCTCCCCCCAGGGCATTAAAATAGGAACAGTTGCCGAACTCCCTATCAAGCCGAATCATTAATTATCCCGTTTATGTCCTATCTAATCGCTGTGGTTGCCAACCGCATTGCCGCCGAAGAAGCTTATACAACCTTGGAACAGGCAGGATTTGCCCAAAAGAATTTGACTATCATTGGCACAGGTTATAAAACCGCTGACGAATTTGGCTTGGTGGACCCGAAAAAACAAGCTATCAAAAGGGCAAAGCTCATGGCCATCTGGTTAGTACCCTTTGGTTTCGCTGCCGGTTATTGCTTTAACCTCATCACTGGCTTGAGCACCTTAGATTGGGCCGGAGACCCCGGTAACCATATTGTGGGCGGCCTCCTAGGGGCGATCGGTGGAGCCATGGGGAGTTTCTTTGTCGGTGGGGGCGTGGGCTTAAGCTTTGGCAGTGGGGACAGTTTGCCCTATCGAAACCTTTTGCAAGCGGGGAAATATTTGGTAGTGGT
Source organism: Synechocystis sp. CACIAM 05 (assembly GCF_010222815.1). GTDB lineage: Bacteria > Cyanobacteriota > Cyanobacteriia > Cyanobacteriales > Microcystaceae > Synechocystis. The sequence continues at coordinate 3,502,726 of NZ_CP019225.1, forward strand.
GGCCGGTGGTGAACTGCAAAAACAACGGGCAACCAATTTACTCCGTCCCCTCAATCCCGAATATCTCCAGGGTTACACCGCCCCTGATGAAGCTTTTGTTTGAACTCCATTTTGAACAGCAATACTTTCCCTGGGGAAGTTATGGGCAAGTCGGGCAAATTGATCAGCTTACCAACCGTATTGGGACCAAACAGGATGGCTGTACAGGGATTCTGCTACCCTCACTCCCCGTAACTGATTTAACAGGGGTAGATGACCCTGGGGGGCTGATAAATCCCAGGTAAAGCCCTTGGGCCAGCGAGTCCAAACGTTGCCGCTTTTCCAACCAATTTTTGGCCAAAGCTTGGTGAATTCTTTTCCAGAAGCTAGCCACAGTCGTCGTTGCACCGAAAAACCAAAATTACCGTTGGAGTGGAGCCACCACAAAGCATTAATGGTGTGCAGGTCTAGGGCAGGAAATTTTTCTACCTCGGTGAAATAGAGCCATTGCCGTTGACTAGCCCCAGGTCCCGCCAGTTCGCACAATTTATCCCGGGTTATTTCATCCGCTGTTTCAAAATCCTGGCTTCCTAGGGCCTCCTGGAGCGGCAGATAATCAATGCCCTGGGTCGATTGTAAGGGGAAAATCCCTGTGGGGTAATTCCGTTGGAGTTGCGTTGTGATGGTTTCCTGTCCTAGATTCCGGAGGGTCTGGTAGGCATTGCCCACGGCTAACACTGGTTTTTCTAGGGGGACATTTTTGGCCAAATAATCGAGCAATATTCCCTGGCCCCCTTCTCCCATTTCTGCCAAAGTGGCGATCGCCGTTAACTGTTTTTTTTCTGAAGCATCATGGAGTTGTTGGGAGAGTTCGGTCAAATTATCAGACATAGAAACAGCGGGATTAATCAGCCTTCAAACCCCATTATCCGCCATGATTGCGGCAACACACTGCCAAAATTTCTCGACCAATGGCAAGTATGGAAAAGGAGGCCCATCACGGCGGGCACCTGAAAGAAATCTGAGCCAAGATAGACTTGTCACTTTTTAGTAATCAATTCCAACGCCTTACCCTGAGTCCGTTTACGCTTCCACCAAAAACCACCGGCCATGAATAGGCCCGCCACTGCCACCGGCAAGGCATCCGTTTCTAGGGGCACAGGCACCGCAGGAGTAAGTTCAGCATTACTGACCGTTAAACTTTGAATTTGCCAGTTTGGGGAAGTATATACTTCTGAACGATCCCAGGCCCCTAGTAACTGAATTTGTACTTGCTCGCCCATACTCAGCGACACTGGCAGAATAGCAGTACTAGTTATATACTGATTATTATCATATCCGTCACTTACCGAACTCCAGGCTTCCTGTCCGGCAATTGGGCTTAACTCGGTGGTATCAATGAGGAAATTATAACCGTTTGCACTGAAGTTCGTCCTGGGCAGGGGGGTAAAAAAGTTTCCGCCAAAGCCATAGAGTAACTGTCCACCATCATAACCTAGTTGTCCTAAACCTTCAAAATTATAGCGATGGCTGAGACTAATAGAAATAAAGCCATTAGACTGGACAAAAAGAATAGGGCTAATGAGAGTGTTAGTTGCGACCGAGTTCTGTCCAGGTGTACTCCATCCTTGTCCACTCGCCCAAGTAAACCCCGATGTACCATTAGCAGTTGGAGTGAAACCACCATCATTGGCCAAAAAATCAAACGTAACTGCTTGGGCAGAACCCGAAGCTAACAACAGAGATAGTGCACTTATACGGACTCCACAGACTAAGTTTCTACAAATACTATTCATAAGCTTTTTCCATCTAAATGAACTAGCCTTACGAAGCTTCAGTATACAAGCTTCTAGTGTGTGTCGATGTCAAGATACCTTGAAAAAGGACTTTTGGGTAAAACAAAAATAAATGCCTCAGAAAGCTCCCCCTGGGGAAAAATCTGAGGCATGTTTCAATAGAATTTATTAACTTAGTAACCTAACGCACGGCTCCGGCTAACTGATCCACCGCAATGGGTTTCATCAAATAGAGTTTGACAAACTGCCAAGCGTTGGAAGCAAAAATGGGCAACTTCCGCAGAGCTTTAACTACCCCAGGGGCACCGGAAGCATCGATCGCCCGTAGTTGTTCGTTATTGCTCACACAGGTTTCTAGGCGATCGTAAAACTCAGGATCTTCCACATCGAGAATAATGGGGAATACCCGACCGGCGGTTTCGTTGGTTTTTTTGATCACTTCCTTATCGTAGCTCCGAGCCTCCAAACCTAAGCAGGCATAGAAATCCGCCCGTTGGGTATCGTTGAGATACATGGTGGCAAAGACTGAGAGCAGGAAGAAACGACACCACAGCTTCGCTTTCCAATCGTTGAGGGTGTGGGGTTGGGCCCGCATAATCGCATCAAAGAAATCTCCGTGGCGATTTTCGTCTTGGCACCAGTTTTCAAAAAATTCAAAAATGGGATAGATGCAATCGTTGGGGTTTTTCTCCAAATGGCGATAGATGGTGATGTAACGCCAGTAGCCAATTTTCTCGGAAAGGTAGGTGGCGTAGAAAATAAACTTGGGTTTAAAGAAAGTATATTTACGACTCTTGGTCAAAAAGCCCAAATCCAAAGACAGGTTAAAGTCGGACATGGCTTTGTTGAGGAAACCAGCATGGCGGGCTTCATCCCGGGACATGAGGTTAAAGCATTCGGCCAACAAGGGGTTTTTATTTTTGAGGCGACGGCCCAACTCTTTATAAAGTAGGAAGCCGGAAAATTCAGCGGTGCAGGAACGCTCCAGAAATTCCACGAACAATTGGCGTTTTTCTCCGTCAATGTGGTCCCAGGATTTGTTAAAGGACTCATTACGAACAAAGTGATGGCGATTGTAATCCACCCGAAACTCTTCCAGGATGGCCCGCAACTCGTCTTCGTTGGGGGAAATGTCCATTTTGGCCATCTCATCGAAGTCGGTGGTGTAAAAACGGGGAGTGAGGATGGTTTCCTTGGCCGGAGTCTTGACACCGGGACGGATTTCATCAAATCCGGGCTTTTCGAGGGTATTAACCATAGAGTTGTTTAAAATAGTTTCCTTAACAAGTTTCCAATCAATAACAAGGTCTGCTCGCCATCAAAGCAACGGGCAAAAGGTATTGCCTAGTGTAACAAGGGTTGAAACGGGGTTTCTAGTCAGGGGGGGCAACTGTTACAAACTGTTACGTGTTTTGTTGCAAACCGGACTTTTTGCGGTAGTTAGCCCCGTTGTTGCCGATACCAAGCAATGGTATTTTTCAATCCTTCCCGCAAGCTCACCTGGGCTTCAAACCCAAATTCTGCTTTAGCTTTGGTGGTGTCTAAACAGCGACGGGGCTGGCCGTTGGGTTGATCGGTTTCCCAAATAATGTCCCCCTCAAACTCCATCAGTTCACAGATTAATTCCGTTAAGTCTTTGATGGAAATTTCAAAATTGGTGCCTAGGTTAACCGGATCGGCTTTGTCGTAGGCTTGGGTTCCCATCACAATGCCCCGGGCCGCATCAGTGGAGTAAAGAAATTCCCTGGTGGGACTGCCGTCGCCCCAAACGGGTAATTGTTTTTGTCCAGCTTTTTGCGCTTCGTAAACCTTATGGATCAAGGCAGGAATCACGTGGGAACTGCGGGGATCGAAGTTATCTTCTGGGCCGTAAAGATTTACTGGCAAGAGGTAAATGCCATTAAAGCCATACTGCAAGCGGTAGGATTCCAGTTGCACCAACAATGCCTTCTTGGCCACGCCGTAGGGAGCGTTGGTTTCTTCGGGGTAACCGTTCCATAAGTCTTCTTCCTTAAAGGGCACAGGAGTAAATTTAGGATAGGCGCAGATGGTGCCCACACAAACAAATTTTTTCACCCCCGCTTGGTGGGCCGCATGGATTAACTGCACCCCCATCATTAAGTTGTCGTAGAACAATTCAGCGGGCTTTTCCCGGTTCAGACCAATACCCCCCACATGGGCCGCTAGGTGAATGACAATGTCTTGATTTTCCACTGCCCGTTCGCAGGCTGACGCTTGCCGTAAATCACAGTCTTTGGAGCGGGGAATGGTAATTTTTTGGCGATCGCCACCGGCTGCAATTAATTGGGCAACAACTTGTTTACCGAGGAAACCGGCCCCGCCAGTGACCAAAATACGTTGATTTTCTAGGGAAAGCATGGTTGGTTAAGAAAATATTGAGTTAAGGGAGGGATTTGCCTAGGTTTACTGTGCCCATAAAATTCCCCACCATTTGGAGGCCAGGGAAAATTGCTAGTTGCTAAACACTTTGATCAAGGCAACAGTTAAGACGCTCAACCAAGCTTAATCGACGGCATGGCCATTCTGGCTCCGAATGAAGGCCATATCCTGGGCCATGAGCTCCTTGATTCGTCCACTCTGGTTGGGAGAAGTTAAACCGAGAACGGCTAAGTCTGCCTCCACCATTAAATGAACTAATTCCGTAAAGGTGACCGAGGGTTCCCAGCCCAATTGGGCTTTGGTTTTCGCCGGATCGCCGATTAATAAATCTACTTCAGCGGGGCGTAAATAGCGCTCATCAAAGGCCACATAGTCCTGCCAGTTGAGGTTGATGTAACCAAAGGCAATTTCTAAAAATTCCTTCACTTCGTGGGTTTCCCCCGTGGCCACCACATAGTCATCGGGCTGTTCCTGTTGCAACATGGCCCACATGGCCCGTACATAGTCCTTGGCATAGCCCCAATCCCGCTTGGAATCGATATTGCCTAAATACAATTTCTTTTGGGTGCCGGCCACAATTCTGGCGATCGCCCTAGTAATTTTCCTGGTTACAAAGGTTTCTCCCCGGCGGGGGGATTCGTGGTTGAACAAAATGCCGTTACAGGCGAATAAGTCATAGGATTCCCGATAGTTCACCGTTTGCCAATGGCCGTAAACCTTGGCACAGGCGTAGGGACTGCGGGGATAGAACGGTGTGGTTTCCTTTTGGGGAATTTCCTGTACTTTGCCGAACATTTCCGAAGAACCGGCTTGGTAAAACCTCACCTGGATGCCGGTGCGTTGTTGGTAATCCCGAATTGCTTCCAAGAGACGTAGCGTTCCCATGGCCACCGAATCCACCGTATATTCCGGGGAATCAAAGCTCACCCGCACGTGGGATTGGGCCCCCAGATTGTAAATCTCCGTCGGTTTGACATCTTCTAAAATACGACGCAGGGTGGTGCCGTCGGTCAAATCACCATAATGGAGTCGAAGTTTCGCCTCAGGATCATGGGGATCAACATAAAGATGATCGATGCGGTCGGTATTAAAGGTAGAAGTACGACGGATGATGCCATGGACTTGGTAGCCCTTTTCCAACAACAATTCACTCAGATAGGAGCCATCTTGCCCCGTGATGCCTGTCAGCAAAGCAACTTTAGACTTTGACATTAGTTAATTTTTCCCCATTGCCCCAAAATACATCCCCCTAAAAATATCAGAATCTTTGCCCAGATGCAGGCCTTCTGGCGATCGCCATGGTGAGCAACGATTGCGGCTTTAGCGTTCCAGTGGGTATTTGCCGGGGGTTAATGAAACATTGTGGCGGAACCCAGGGACAATGTGACCAAAAAATTCAGGGATATCAAAGGGATATCAATAAGTATATGGATCATAATTGTATGCCCGACTATTGCTTAAACTGACTGACCACTGACCTTAAGAGTAATGGCGTGCAAGGCCCAGTGATCAATTTCATTATTTTTCATTATTTCATCTCCATTGCCCCTGAAAATCAGTTGTGTCGCCCCTCTACACAGCCCAGAACCATGGTAAAGGCGCACGAAAAACCGCCAGATAAACTCTTCTCAACCCCCAAAACGCCCTCTGTTTGCCCATGGAAAAAACGACAATTACAAGAAAGCAAAACTTATGTCATTTATAAGCTTCGTGTATATTAACTTGTTGTTACAAAGCTTTACAAAACTCTCATTAATCCTTTAGACTGAGTTTAGTCAGTTCCAATCTGAAC
>NZ_CP019225.1:3508792-3580892 GCF_010222815.1 Synechocystis sp. CACIAM 05
AAATAAGTCTCCGTATCCTTCGCAGTATTTGTCAATGAATTGTACTGTTTCTTTTGCTTCACGTGGGGCAACCATATACCACTTCTGCATTTCAGGCTATCTTCTCCATTTTATCCTACCCACTATGATAGAAGAGCGATAGTTAACTTTTCTTGGGTGATAATCGAATCTTGAGCCAGTTTCACTCAAACAATTCCTTTGGCATTTCCATGAATAAATTGCACATTTAGATCAAACCCATTTCTCGTAGGTTTTTTCTTAGTCGATCTGCCTCCGGAGATTGCCGTTGTTCGTAAAGGGCGATCGCCTGTTGAAAAGCATCGACACTTTCCTGAATTAGCCCAGCTTTAAAGCTAGTAACAGCTAAGTTTTGATAGGCTTCAGCATAATCTGGTTGCAGGGCAATGGCCTCTTGATAACCTTTAATAGCTTCTAGCAAATTACCTTGGGCTTTATAAATCATGGCCAGATTAAAAAAGGCGATCGCCTGGGATGGATCAATGTGAATTACTGCTTGATAAACCTTAATTGCTTCACCCAATTCCCCCAAGTCTTGTAAAAAAGCACCGTAATTAATCAAAGCACCTAATTTTAGAGGCAATAAAATTTCTTCATCCAGGGCTTTTTGATAATGCTTCCGAGCCAGTTCCCATTTTTGTTGGCGACGGTAGGCGTTGGCCAAATGGTAATGCAATTCAAATCGCACAGGGATGGAAGCTGTATTGCTTTTTAGACCCTGCTTGAGTAGTTTTACCCCTTCTTTTTCATCCCCCAAACTAAAATATAAGGCTCCCAACTTACTGCAGAGGTAAGGATCCTGGGGATTATCCACCCTGGCTTTTTCGAGTAAATGCTTGGCCCGTTGGGTTTTGCCCCGTTGCCTGAGTAAAGTAGGGTTATAGCCCTGGTGCAAAATGGCCACCCCCGGTAAGTCAATCACTTGCCAATCCGGTTCCTGGGTTAATAAGGCCAACACACTGTCGTCAATGGTTTCGTGGTAAGCACGGTTAAATTGCACTGCCGGATGACGACGAAACAGTCGGGATACCAAGGAATAGGGAGATTGATTACTGCCCAGTTCGTGGCGCATTAGGTTCACCACTAAGGCATTGTCCATGGCGATCGCCTTTTCGATGCCATCTTTTACCAAAATATTCAACCTTTCGTCCGCGTCGAGGACTAAAACCCAATCTCCAGTGGTGGCCGCTAGGGCCTGATTGCGAGCCAGGGCAAAATCATCCTGCCAAGGCACAGTGATCACCTTAGCTCCCGCCTGGGTGGCAATTTCCACTGTGTTATCGGTGGACCCTGTATCTGCTATGACTATTTCTTCCACTAAACTCGCCACACTGGCCAGGCAATCTCCTAGGAAAGCGGCTTCGTTTTGAACAATCATGCAAAGGCTGAGGCGAGGCATAGACATTCAGGCAAAATTGGCAAAAGGTCAGTCAATCATCCTAACCGAATTGTCCGGTAAGATGGGTGTGGTTTCCAAGCAAAATAGTCCCTTACCCTTGGGCTAGGGCTAAACGGGGAACTTTTGCCCCCGTAACTAGACCGATTAAATTAAATTCAACTCACAAAGACTAAACTTACTAGCAATTAACGAGGAGGTTGAGGGTGGTGGACTGGAAAGTTCGGGCAATTCGGGGTGCAACGACGGTTTCGGAAAATAGCTCTGAGGCAATCCGAGATGCGGTCTGTGAGCTACTGGATGTCATTGAAGCGAATAATGCCTGTCCCCCTGAAGACATTGTCAGCGTAACCTTCTCTGTTACCACCGACCTTGATGCTATTTTTCCGGCGGCGATCGCCAGGCAGAGGTCCCGTTGGGAAAATGTACCCCTGCTAGATGTCCAACAAATGTATGTAAAAGGTAGTTTGGAACGGTGTATCCGGGTGTTGATCCATGTCAACAGCCAAAGTCCCCAGTCTGAGATGTACCACGCTTATTTACGGCAAGCTCGCAGTTTACGCCCCGATTGGCATCTAGCCAGATTTTAAAGATTGACCAAGGCTTGACCAAGACGTTACAAGATCTTAATTTTTAACGCTGCTAAATACTGCAATTTTTCGTACATAGAACAGACCTAATTGCAGTTTATTATTCCCTGAATACCAATATCAAGTAATTGGGTTGGGAGAATTTGCTTCGGCGATCATTTCTCGTTTAATAACCTTATAGTTCCAGAAACCAAAGATTAACCAAAAAGCTAATAGGCCAGAGGTAGAAATTAGCATGGGGACTAGGCCAAATTGTCGGATTAAAGTAGGGGCCGCTGCTGTAAATAATCCCCCGCCAACAATGGGTTCAAAAAATAATTGTTTATAGGCAAAACTCTCAAATGCACCCGTGCGGTTATGGGGGTCCACCATTTTAATTAAGAGAATTCCCGTGGCAGTAACTCCCATGGATTGGCCCATATCACCAATGCCCCGTTCAAACCAGTAGCTCGGTAAAATTTTTGGTGCTAGGTAGACAAAAGCGACAATATTCCAAACAATTCCCACCAAAGACAAACTAAGAAAAACGGGCAAGTTAGCCCCCAACACTTGCAGTTTAATGGAAGCCAAAGCAGTTACCACCACTAAATCCAGTGCAACCCCAGCAATTCTTTCCTGTAAATTGCGAATAATTAAGGTATCTAAATCCAACTTTTTCATGACTAGTTGGACAATAATTCCCCCGATCAAAGCCATGGGGAATAGGGGAATGGCTCCAGCTAACTCAAAACCCGTTTTTCCCCAGGTGAAAAATTCTAATAACCTAAGTAATTCTAAAATTATCCAGCCAATCAACACTGCTAGGGCCGTAAAACCAAAGTTTAAAGACAGGGGATCAACTAAAAGATTCTGCATTAACCGGGCCCTTCTGGTTAAAACCCGATCACTCTCCAGATGGCCTGTAGGTTGAAATTGAGCGTCCCCTGCTGGTACCTCCGTCGGTATTTCTTGGATGTAATTATTGCGCCTCCCCCAATCGGCCAGCACCGTTCCAGCAATTACCCCTGTAACAATACCCACCGTGGCTAACCCCAGGGCCAAATCTCCCCCATCGGGAAAGTCTAATCGGTTAAAAGTTTCTGCCATCCCTGCGGCTGTTCCGTGGCCTCCTTCAAAACTAATTTCCACTAAAGTTGCAATGATGGGATCGACATCAAATAGGGGAATTAAAATCAACAAAGTTACCAGTATGGGCAGAACATATTGACCCCAAGCAAGGGTCTGGCCAAAGGCTACCTGGGGAGCAGTTTTTCGCCAAATTTCCTTTGGTTTGGGAATGGTTTCCCCTAGGAAGAGAGCGGCAAAAACTATATTTATAAATACTCCGGGGGATTGGGCCCAGACCGCACGGGTGGTTTCTGAAAATACGCCCCCCGCTAAATAGCCGTCGGCAGGCACCCCCAAAGCCACGGCAATAGCACCGAAAACTCCAGGCCCCAACAACAGGGCGATCGCCCCGGCGATAATCGATTCTGGTAAATACAGTTTTTGAAATAGTTTAATTTTTTGCTTAAGAAACCTACTCACTAGGATTAAAATCGCTATGGTTATAAAGGCAAATAAAACATTAATTAAACTGAGCATTATGTGGTTTTACTAATAGTTTTGACTAACAAATTCAAGACAATGGTGGCATCAGCTTTAATGCTGGAAATAGTTACGGACAATTTCGATGATTTTTTGGCTAGCGGTACCGTCCCCAAAGGGATTAATGGCGTTGGCCATTTGTTCATAGGCCTGGGGTTGACTTAGTAATTCCCCGGCAGCTTTCGTGACCGTGGCTGGATCAGTTCCCACTAATTTGGCGGTTCCAGCGGCGATCGCCTCTGGCCGTTCCGTTGTTTCCCGCAACACTAACACAGGTTTTCCTAAACTAGGAGCTTCTTCCTGCAGGCCACCGGAATCCGTTAAAAGTAAGTAACAATGCTGAATTGCCCCCACCAATTGGGCGTAATCCAAGGGTTCTGTCAGAAAAACCCGGGGATGATCACCCAACGCCTTTTGAATCGGTTCCCGCACAGTGGGATTACGGTGCATGGGCAGTAATAGGGCCGTGTCGGGAAACTGCTCCAGGATTTGCCTAAAACTGGTCAAAATATCCTGCAAAGGTTCCCCCCAATTTTCCCGGCGATGCACTGTGGCCAGTAAAACTCGATGCTTCTGCCAGTCCAAACCTGGAATGGAACAGGCTGGTTTTTGTTCCGCCACTGTTAATAATGCATCAATGACTGTATTGCCTGTTAAATGGATTTCCCCGGTGACATCGGACCGCCGTAAATTCTCCACCGCCAAGGTGGTGGGGGCAAAGTGCAACTGGGCTATTTGGGAAATCAGGCGACGATTGGCTTCCTCTGGATAGGGGTTAAACAAATTATCAGTGCGTAAACCCGCTTCCACATGGCCAATGGGGATTTGTTGGTAAAAAGCTGCCAGGGCCGCAGCAAATGCAGTGGTGGTGTCCCCCTGGACAATGACCAATTGGGGCGGCTTTTCTTGCCATAGTTGTCCTAGTCCTTCTAAACAGCCCTGGGTAATGTCCGTGAGGGTTTGCCCCGGTTGCATAATTTCCAGATCTGCGTCCGCCGACAATGCAAATAAATCCATCACCTGTTGCACCATTTCCCGATGCTGTCCCGTTAACAACACTTGGGTGTGCATATCAGGCTGGGCCACGAAAGCACGGATCACTGGGGCTAATTTAATTGCTTCGGGGCGGGTGCCCAGGGTAATACAAACTGATAGGGGAGATACAGGCATAGGTCACCAACACAGATAATCCCAGGTTAGCGGAGAGGGGCCCCAGGAAAATCTGCTTTAGGCAAAATTAAGCAAATTTCCTAGCTCACCATAACTTGGTGCTCACCGAAATTCTGGGTCAAAATGGGAAGGAATTACACCAAATCCTCTAGCCCATCTTCCCAAACCCATGAAGCCGATGCGGGAATCTTCCCCCCAGATCTGTCCTGTGCCTATCGACCAACAGCCGGTCAACGAATATGAAGCGCTAAAATCTGCTTGGCTCTATTCCTGGGGTCAAGTAGATCTGCTTAGCTACGGCAAAAACCTCACCCGTCTGGCCCTGCTGATCAGTTTTATTGTCAGTCCGATCGCTTCCGCCAGTTTTTCAGTGGAAAAGCAACCAGTTCAGTGTGGTTTTCTGATTGTGCTGGGTATTTGCCTTTTATTGTCTCTGTTTGTGTTGCGATTGATGTTGGGCTGGCGTTACGTTGGCGATCGCCTAGGGGCGGAAACCGTCACCTACGAAGAATCCGGTTGGTACGATGGCCAAGTATGGCGCAAACCATTGGAAGTGCAAACCAGGGACCAACTTATTTTGCGCTATCAAGTTAACCCCGTACTACAGCGTTGGCAAAGAACCTTGAAACTCCTGGGGGTCACCATGGCGATCGACATTTTTATTTGGAGCATTTTTCGATTTCTCCATTGAATAAAATTGCAGAGATCAAATTGGATGCGATCCGTGCAAAGTACCCTAAATGCCTAGAATTGAGGATAGGTTACTCCATAGAACCCCGCGAAACTTTACCATCATCGGAAATTCCCCCAACAGCATGAGCAGAGGAAAACGTCCCCACACTACCCCCATCGAAGTGCATTTGCTGAGGGAAGGCATCATCGAATCCCAGCACTGGGCTGAAGCCACAGTTTACGACGATAGGGGAAGGGTTTTAATGCTGGCCGGCGATAGCACCAGCAATGCCTTTATTCGCTCTTCCCTCAAACCGTTTCAAGCCCTAGCCGTCACCAGTACCGGTACCATGGAACGCTATGGTCTTACCGACAAAGACCTGGCCATTATGTGTGGTTCCCACCAAGGCACCATTGAACAAGCTCGGCAGGTATTCAACATTCTTTGGCGGGCCGACATTGAGCCTCAAGCTCTGCAATGTCCCATACCAGCGGGACAGGAAAGCCCTCTATACCATGGTTGCTCCGGTAAACATGCGGGGATGCTGGCCGTTTGCCAACAACAGGACTGGCCACTCCACAGTTATTTGCAACAAAATAGTCCCATCCAAAAACTAATTCTGTCCAAAGTAGCGGATCTGTTGGGCATGCCCGGAGCCGAATTGATCGCCGCCCACGATGACTGCGGGGCCCCCACCTACGCCATGGAGTTGGGACAAATAGCTCATTTGTATGCACTGCTGGCTTCGGGGCAACAATTGGGTTTGGAACGAGTGGCTCGGGCCATGACTTACTACCCCTATTTTGTCGCTGGGGAAGGCTGTTTTGATACGGAACTTATGCAACAGATGGAAGGAGAGCTGGTGAGTAAATCCGGCGCTGAAGGGGTGCAATGTGTGGGGCGAGTGGGAGAAGGCTTAGGCTTAGCCATCAAAGTAAAAGACGGTTCCAAACGGGCTAAGTATGCTGTAGCCATTCACCTGCTGCAACAAATGGGGTGGATTCCTCCCCAGGTGGCGGAAACTCTGTCGGAAAAATTCGTCCGGCTGGGCAAATATAAACGCCTGGAAGTGATTGGCGAATTAGCCATGCTGTGAACTCTAAAAGTTAGGGGTGGATCAGCCCATTAGAACGAAAAAACGAAACTCCGATATTTAGCCCAAAATAATTTGGGGCATAGCCAACAGGGGGATTAAAAGGCAAAAAAAAGACCGTGTCCTAGGAAGGGTCACGATCCAGAGGGAAACCGTCACAAAGCAGGGAAGCCAGCGCTTAAAGATATTTTTCTAGGGTGCTGGCCAGGGTGGTTTTGGGCACGGCTCCCACCACCATGTCAACTCTCTGACCCCCCTTGAAAATCATTAGGGTGGGAATACTGCGGATGCCATACTGACTAGCGGTATTGGGGTTCTCGTCGGTGTTTAACTTAACGACTTTGACCTTACCTTCGTACTGTTGTGAGATTTCATCAACGACGGGGGCTACCATGCGACAAGGGCCACACCAGGGAGCCCAAAAGTCTACGAGCACGGGTAACTCGCTGTCTAATACATCCTCTTTAAAACTTGCGTCGGAAACTTGAGGGGTAGCACTCATACTGGAAATCCTTCTAAACCTCGTGATGGGCTGATTAGAATACTACCATAACCAATTGTTGACCCCTGTATGGAAAAATATCGTGAAACTTAGAATTTATTCATCTTTTGTCACAGTTGGCGTCACACTTTTCCCCCTGGGGAGCAGATAAGAAGAAACCGCCCGAACATCATCCAGGCGGAGTGTGGTGTGAGGAGTGAACGGAAACTTACGTCTCCGCCCTCTTCATTGTACAGGTTGGGACGGGGGGCATAGGGTTTTTGTCGGTGGGGAGTTCCGTATTTGTTAAGTTTTTTAAAGGGATTTTTGGGGTGATTAGATCCATTTTCCAGTGAAATTCAGAGATAAAGGTTGGTCAAAACTATGGCAAGAACTGTGATTGTGGTCGGGGGAGGAGCGGCTGGCTTTTTTGGGGCGATTAACTGTGCCAGAAATCTGCCGGAGGGTAGAGTAATTTTGTTGGAGGCGGGGTCGAAATTCCTGGCTAAAGTCCGCATTTCTGGGGGGGGACGTTGTAATGTGACCCACCATTGCTTTGACCCGACCCAGTTAGTGCAAAACTATCCCCGGGGGGGTAAGGCGTTGCGGGGAGCGTTCAGTCGTTTTCAACCCCAGCAAATGATCGCCTGGTTTGGGGCGGAGGGGGTGCAACTCAAAACGGAAGCAGATGGGCGGATGTTTCCCGTTACCGATGACTCAGGCACCATTGTGGATTGTTTGCTGTCAGCGGCCCGGCGATCAGGAGTGGAGTTAAGAAATCGATCGCCAGTGCAAGGGCTGGAAAAACTGGGGGAGCAATTCCAAGTAACGCTTAAATCGGGGGAAATCATTAATGGCGATCGCCTGTTGTTGGCCACGGGCAGTAATCCCTTGGGCTATCGCTGGGCAGCACAATTGGGTCATACCATCCAAACTCCGGTGCCTTCCCTGTTTACCTTTAACATTCCAAACGCCCAGTTGACCGATCTGGCCGGGGTGAGTGTGGAAAATGCCCTAGTGAGTTTAGACCCAAAATTTAAAGGAATCTATTGTCACCAGGGCCCGGTGTTGATTACCCATTGGGGGCTGAGCGGCCCAGCGGTGTTAAAACTATCTGCCTGGGGAGCAAGACAATTACAGGCATCGGGTTATGACCATTCCCTCTGGATCAACTGGCTGCCTACAGTGACTCCCCTGGAATCCATATCTCAATGGCGAGCAACAAAGCAAAGCCATCCCCGCAAACAAATCGCTAACTTTACCGCCACTGCTTTACCTAAACGACTTTGGCAGAGGTTGACGACCCAGGCTGGTATTAAACCGGGGCAATGTTGGGCCGATTTTTCCAAGGTTCAGGAGCGACAACTAACAGAGAATATCCACCGCTACCACTGTCAGATCAAAGGTAAAGGGGTGTTCAAAGAAGAATTTGTCACCTGTGGGGGCATTACCCTCAAGGAAGTGGATTTTAAGACCATGGCTAGCCGTTGTTGTCCTGGATTATATTTTGCCGGGGAAATCCTCGACGTAGATGGTATTACCGGCGGTTTTAATTTTCAAAATGCCTGGACTACGGCTTGGTTGGCGGCCCAGGGGATGGCGGCTCCATAACATTCCCTTAATTCCTCCTCAGTAAGTTGGACTAAAATTCCAGTGCCAGTCCTGATTAACCCGGTGAAGTTTATGAGACCCCTAAGTCATCGCACCAAAATTGTGGCCACCATTGGCCCCGCCAGTAGTTCGGTGGAGGTGATACGTCAGATGGTGGATGCGGGCATGAATGTGGCCCGGCTGAATTTTTCCCACGGTAGTTATGAGGACCACGCCACCATGGTTCGCCTACTACGGTCAGTGGAGCAGGAAATGGATACCCCCATTACCCTTTTGCAAGATTTACAGGGGCCCAAAATTCGCATTGGTCAGTTGCCGGGTGGAGAAAAGCAACTGCGGGAAGGGGAAAAAGTTTCTTTGGTGCCGGTGGAAATTGGCGATCGCCATCCTGGAGCGGTGGGCATTGACTATCCCCATTTGGCGACGGAGGCAAAAGTAGGGGAAAGAATTTTATTGGACGATGGTTTACTGGAAATGAAAGTTGTGTCCATTCAAGATCCAGAGGTAATTTGTGAAGTGGTGACCGGGGGCGTCCTCAAAAGTCGCAAAGGGGTCAATCTACCGGGTTTAGTCCTAACCCTACCTTCCATGACGACCAAAGACAAGCAAGACTTAGAATTTGGTTTGAGCCAAGGCATTGACTGGGTTTCCCTTAGTTTTGTCCGCAAAGGGGAAGATATCCACACCCTTAAACAATTTCTCGCTGAACGGGGCCATCCTGATCTGCCGGTCATTGCCAAAATTGAAAAACCCCAGGCGATCGATAATCTAGAAGAAATCGTGGCAGTTTCCAACGGCATTATGGTGGCCAGGGGCGATCTGGGGGTGGAAGTAAACCCAGAAAAGGTTCCCCGTTTGCAAAAGGAAATTATTCGGCGCTGTAACGTGCGGGCCATTCCGGTCATCACCGCTACCCAAATGCTAGATAGCATGATTCAAAATTCCCGACCCACCAGGGCGGAAGCCAGTGACGTGGCCAACGCTATTTTGGACGGCACCGATGCGGTGATGTTATCGGGGGAATCGGCTGTGGGACAATATCCCGTTAAATCAGTGCAAATGTTGCGAAAAATTGCCGAAGAGACGGAAGTGGGTCTACATCTTGTTAATAATCCCCCCATAGAAAATACGGAAACCCATGCCCTAAGTGAAGCGTTAGTGGTAATTGACGGAATTCTAGATTTAAAATACATTGTCACGTTCACCACCTCAGGTTTTACTTCTCTCCTCGCTTCCAACCAAAGACCGTCGGTGCCGGTGATTGCTTTCACTCCCTCAGAAAAGGTTTACCATAGCCTCAACTTAGTTTGGGGTATTATTCCCTTTTTAATTAACGAAGAATTTGACACCTTTGAGGATTTAATCCAACAGGCGGAGGTACTACTGCGGGATAGAAAAATGGTGGAAAAGGGCGATCAGTTGCTAATCATGGCGGGAATTCCCACTAAAATACCCAGGGGCACTAATTTCCTCAAGATTCACCGTATTTCTTAAAACCTATGCCTCAAATCCATAGTTGCTGGACAAGGATTCTGCACCACTGTTTTCAGGAAGTATACTTGGAATAATTTCTAGAAAATAGCAAAATTATGTCATTATTCCCTCTTTTAACCGCTTTGTTAGGGATTATGCCCGCAAACACCATTGAACAAGTTCCTGCTGTTGTTGAAGCTGAAGCCCGTCCTTTTCTGGTTAGCCAAGCTAACAGCGCAGATATTTTGGTGAAACTACCCCGACCCCAGGGTAGTCCCAAGAATGTAGGTAACATGTTCATGGCCAATGCCTATGGACAACAGGGCCTAAATTTTCAAGCCCAGGGTAAACCAGCCCCCACGGTGAAGTTTTACCAAGACGCTCTGACCAAAATGGGCTACGCAGAAAGAACCATCAACACAACCCAGGGAGATTGGGGCTTCAGCATTGTCTTTGATACTCCGGCAACGTTAACTTTAACTCCCAAAGATTCAAGCAAAGCAGTGGTGTTGGTTATTCAGGGAACGATGCTTGGCCCTGACACCATTAACCTTAATCTCCGATTTGAAGAGATTTAATCTGCTAAAAAAGCAATAGTCTCACCTGCTTAACCTAGCAAGCCAAATTTTGTGGGTGGGGCTAATATTTACTGCGATTCAATATGCGGAAATCAGTTTCAAAACAGCAAAAGACTACCAGGTGGGATCATCATAAAGATTAATTTCTAATTCCTGTACCCCTACTGGCACCGCACTAATACAAGCGCAAATGGGAGTGCCATCCCCTAGTTCCACTTCGCAAGCATGGCAGGAACCCATTAAACAGCCCGTGGGAATAAATACCCCAGCCCTCTCTGCCACATCTAAGATTGGTTCCCCTACCCGGGCCGCTACCGTCACATCGTCAGGCAAAAAGTGTATCGTTACTGCCATTAATTTTTCCCTAGGAGAGATTGCCAAATTGGCTCAAGGTTGACATGGGCTTCAACAAAATCCGCTAATGAATCTAACATACTTTCCCGTTGTTCTTGGTAATTACCAATGGAGGTTGGTAATGGTTCCAAGCCCCGTCGTTGACGTAAATTATTTAACCAGCACCGTCGCCAGGCACCGTTATCGAATAGGCCGTGGAGGTAGCAGCCCCAAAGGTTTTGTTGGGCATTGACCATGCCCAGTTCTTCTTGGTCAAACATGGGCAGAAAGTCTTGCCCATGCTCCGATCGCCGACTGATGCCCTGGTGGATTTCATAGCCAGTGACAGTTAAACCCGGTTGGGGAGCGTGGGTGATGGTCTGACATTGGCGGGTAATTTTTTCTTGGTTGATAACGGTGGTTAGGGGTAAGAGTCCCAACCCTTGGCAATTACTGACATTGCCTTCTATGTTTTCCGGATCGGCAATGGTTTGCCCCAGCATTTGATAGCCGCCACAAATGCCCATCACAGTCCCTCCAGCTTGGGCATAATCCATAATTTGCTGCGCCATGCCACTGTTTTGCAGCGCTTGCAGATCGGCGATCGTGGTTTTACTGCCGGGAATAATTACGGCGTCGGGGTTGCCTAGTTGCTTTTCTAAGGGAAGATAATTCACGTAAACACCGGATTCCGCTTCCAAGGGCTCGAAGTCAGTAAAGTTGGCAATGCGGGGCAAGCGCAGTACTACTATGCGAATATCTTCTTTACTGGGGCGACCACTTCTTTCTAGTAGATCGAGGGAATCTTCGGCGGAGAAAAGATTTTGCCCGTAGGGAATGACACCCAAAACAGGAATGCCGGTATATTCTTCCAACCAAGTAATCCCGCTGTCCAGCAGGGAACGTTGGCCCCGAAATTTGTTGATAACAATACCCTTAATTAATTTTCTTTCCTCCGGCTCTAACAGTTGCAATGTACCGACCACATGGGCAAAGACCCCACCCCGGTCAATATCTGCAATGAGAATGGTGGCGGCCTGGAGATGGGTGGCCACACGCATATTGGTCAAGTCTCGATGTTTGAGGTTAATTTCTGCTGGACTGCCTGCCCCTTCGCATACCACTACGTCAAAATCCTGGGCTAGGGTCTCTAAAGAGTTGGCGATCGCCTGCCAGCCCCGGTCAAAGTAATTCTGGTAATATTCCTGGGCCCTGGTTGTACCCACAGCCTTGCCCAACATAATCACCTGGGAAGTCATATCCCCCTGGGGTTTGAGCAAAATTGGATTCATCGCTACCTGGGGGACAGTCCCCGCCGCCCAGGCCTGCACTGCTTGGGCATGGCCCATTTCCCCTCCATCAATGGTGACAAAGGCATTCAGGGCCATGTTTTGTCCCTTAAAGGGGGTGACCCGATCGCCCCGACGACGGAGCAGACGACATAGCCCTGTGGTCAAAAAGGATTTGCCTGCATGGGATGTGGTACCCACCACCATAATTGCTTTCATAGTCAAATTTTGCTTGGACTGAATGGAAGAATCAGCTAGGAAAACAAAGCTCCTGGGGCACTCCATTCTATGACTGTATGGCTCCATCCCCTATGAACCCGTCAAGTCAGTGGCCCCAGGCGATCGCCGTTTAAGGCAAGGATAACTTTTTGAGCATAATGTAATGGTTAATGACCAAGTAGATTGATAATATAAATAATCAATGTTTAACAGGGATGAAACGTCAATTAATCTTGCAGGATTAGCCATTGAAATTAACGCTATTAATTTCGTACTATCTGTTGATATAAGTCGAAAATCTTTGATTATAATTATACTATTTTCTGCTGGATAATATATGAAAAGAATTGGTCACATGTTGGTGACATTTACCATATTTTTACTACTAGTGCTAACTATCCCCACCGTAGGTGTTGCACAAAATTCGGCACAATCAGGAGTGCTCCAAAGTCAAACACAAACGGAAAATGCAATTGACGGCTTTCCAGTCACCCTCGATGGCAGACCTATCTTCTTTATTCGGAGGGGAGTTTCTTCATTTTCGGCTGAGGATAGGGCCAACGCCATTACGCAAAGAATTAAAAGAATTGCCCAAAATTACTCTATTGCTCTCGAAAACCTAAAAATTGCACCGAATCCCTATGATAATTCACTTTATTTAAGTTTAGACAAAGAAGTAATTCTAACGATAACTGAACAGGATGCAAGGGCTTATTTTTCTACTCCAGAAGTTTTAGCCCGAGATGGTCTGCAAAGCATTAAAGATGCTATTGAGCAATATCGCCAAGCCCGAAGACCTGAGCAATTATTAAGAAACATCATCTATACCGCCATAGCCAGCATTGCTTTTTTGAGCACTGTTTTTTTAATTATCAAACTTTCAGGAAAGCTATTTCCATGGTTTAGGGCATTGATAGAATCCCACGTGCCGGGCATTAAAATACAAAATGCTGAGATTATATCTTCCTCTAAAATAAGTTTTTTAGGTCTGCGAATTCTTCAGATAATTCGTCTAGTTTTCCTATTGTTACTTCTATTTTCCTATGTTGCCTTTGTCCTACGCTTGTTTCCTTGGACGAGGTTTTTTGGAGAAAGCATTGTAGACCATTTATTTCAGTCCTTGGAATTGGTTTTATCTGGGATTAGCAAATATCTGCCCAATGCTCTCATTATTGCCATAATTATCTTTATTACTTACTACCTAATTCGGATAATTAAACCTTTTTTTACGGCTATAGAAAGAGGGAATCTTGTCATACCTGGATTTTATACTGATTGGGCCAAGCCTACTTACAATCTTCTCTTGGTTATTATCATTGCCCTAGCGGCGGTGTTGGCTTTTCCCTATCTACCCGGTTTTGATTCCCCCGCTTTCAGAGGAATTTCTGTTTTTCTTGGCCTGCTTTTGTCTCTCGGTTCCACTTCAGCAATCACTAATGTAATTGGAGGAATTATCCTTATCTACACCCGTGCTTTTCGGATTGGAGATCATATTCAAGTGGGGGATGTGATTGGGGATATCATTGAAAAAAATTTTTTAGTTATTCGTATTTGTACGCCAACAAATCAAATTATTACTATTCCCAATTCATCTCTATTGATTAGTAATGTGATCAATTATAGTATTTCTTCACGGGAATTGAACAAGTATTTAATTCTTCAGACAACAATTACCTTGGGCTATGATGTGCCTTGGCAAAAAGTTTATCAAACCCTAATCGAAGCTGCTTTAAATACTGAACATATTCTCAAGAGTCCTGTCCCTTTCGTCCTACAGACTAGTCTGGACAATTTTTATGTCAGCTACCAGCTAAACGCTTACACCAATCAGCCCAATTTAATGGTGATAATTTATTCAGAACTACATCAAAATATGCAAGACAAGTGTAATGAAGTCGGCATTGAAATTTTGTCACCCAGCTTCACTGCCCTGCGGGATGGAAATACATCTACCATGCCAGAGAATTACTTACCTTCAGATTATGTGGCTCCCCCCTTTCGGGTTCAATCTTCGGATTCTTCCGGACAATAAATCCCCAATCCCCTCCCCTGGGAAAAAATGTCGGCAAAATTTCCCTTCAAAAGGAAGATAAATTTCCTCAGTTCGACTTTTTCAACTCACTCTCAGTCTCCGTTTCCTAGCCGTGATTTCTGACGACCGATGGTTCGTATGGTACTAGAAACTTGATTGGCTAAGCGTGCAGCCAGTAACCCTGAAAAGGCAGCGATCACCACTGTGCCCAGGCATGTTATTTGGGCTGTTTCTGGCCCTCCCACCCCTAGCACCATCGCCACCGCAGTTAACGGTAGTCGATAGCCACCGGCAATGCCGGCAGCGGCCCCGGCAGCCCCAGCCAAATCTCCCGAGATTCCAAATATGGTCGCAAATACCCGACCAGTCAGGTCCCCGATCGCCAAAAAAGGAACAAAAACACCGCCACAACCCCCAGCTAAAACCGCCGCCGTGGTGGAAGCGGCCCGGAGTATGGCCACGGCCAGCAGATGATAGGGAGTTGTTTCAATATTTTCCGCCCAGACTATGGCTGCTCCCCCAGGACCAAACGCCGCCGCCGGAGTAGCAATTCGGGCGATCGCCACTGCCAGTAATAACATTGCCAAACTACCGGCCAGAAGGCGAATGGCAGGTTTAGTTCGCAGGCCCCTGGCCCAGTAGATCGCTTCCCCCGTCAGCGCTGTAATTGTACCTGTGACCACCCCGATAAACAGAGTCGCACCCATGGCATTCCAAAGATCCGCCGGAGGCACCTTGGGCACCACAAGCCGGATCAATTGCAAATTAAAAGCAACATTAATGCCCCAGCCCACCAGGCCGCCAGCCAACATTGCCGCTCCCCGCTCTGGGGTCAACGGGATCTGCCGTCGTCCACTCAACTCAAACATAAAAAAACTGCCCACCAACGGTATCCCCATTAGGGCGGACACACTGGCCGCACCGCCACCGATCGCCAAAGGTCGCACCAAGGGGCGCAGTGCTGAATTGACACTACCCAACCAAGTTCCCGTTGCAAAACCAATATGGGCCGCTGGCGATTCCGTTCCCATGGGAGCCCCAAACCCCACAGTAGAAAGGATGGCAATGGCCCGCAATGGCGCTAAATTCCAGGGGAAGCGCTCTTCCACCCCGGATGCATTCACCACATCGCCAGTCAGATCGGCTCGGGCAATGTCATGGGGAAAAGAGTACCAGGACAGCAAAGAGCCCCAACGACCAGGGGCATTGACCTCCCGGGGCGCTACGGTTTGCACAGGCTGACCCTTACCCAATCCAAACAGGACGAGTACGGCCAAAGCAACGCCAAATAAAGGTATGAGCAATAACCAGATGGGGTCCAATCCAGAAATAACACTGAGAGTTTGTTTAATTGATTCCGTCAGCATTACTGCGGCTAGAGAACCAATTAAACCCCCCAAAAGTCCCCCAACAGTCCATGTGCTCACTCTAGTAAGGAGAGGTTGGGGCTTTCCGTTAATCATGGCCTTGAATTACCTGCATTTTTTGCTAGCTCCTAGTAACAGATGAATGTCGGCAACTAAACCTTTGATAATTATCTTGATTGTCAAGCCTATCTTAACTTGACACTTTGCCAATATTTTTTGTCTTCGACTACGCCAAATTACTGTGGAATTAAAATAAATATCACTGTTTTTAAGAACGTGTTTGCAAAGTTTTATTCCGCCCCCCCAAATCCCCCAATACTGGGGGACTTTCACTCAGTTCTCCCCCTAAATTTGGAGGGCAGGGAAGCTTTTCAAACAGACTCTCAGGTCAAATAAATGCTTTAAAATGGTGGATAATCTAGGTTTATTTGAACTTAGTAAATTTTGAAACTTTAGTGTATTCAATTTTTTATTGGGATAGAGAATAAAAACAAAATCACTAAATGCACCTTCTCTTATTTTAAGTTATGGTTCCAAAATCTCCATTAATAATCTCTAGTAGATAATACGAATATCTTTTTTATAGTCCTTAATAAAATCAAGAAAGCTTCTATGTTGCAAGGAAAAATAGGTCAAGGTTTTAACTTTGTGTGAAGAAGCAAAACTATTTTCACTTTACTTACCCAAACCCATCTATCCCAACTTTCTTTTTTCAACGGATCAGACAGAATTAGCAAGATCGGAAAGTCTCCCTTCCCCAAAACAATTCAGGGGAATACGCCGCCGAATGCTCCGTCTTTCTGGGAGACAATAAAAAAGTGTATTAACCCTAGGCAAGGGATGGTTCAAGCTCCAATTCACAAGCTTTAACCTGCTGGCGTGACATAATCCGCATTTGATGAGGATAGCGTGGCCGGGGATTCCCCACTAACCAAATGGGGGGCACCATACTGGTTTCGTAACAGTCAATTTGATATAAAACCCCCGGTTCGGATTTGAGTTCTACTATTGTCCCCGGCAAATACTCAAACATTTCATCCCAGTCAATGGGAGATGTAGTATTCATCAGCGGTCCTCCATATTGCTCAAAAGGTTTTATGCTTTCTCGACTCAGGACTTGTGGGGGACGGAATTGTACTTAATTACACTGCGGCCAGACGGTGTCGCCATAAAAGTGACAAAATCCCTGGCAATTTCCCCAAAACTTTCATTCCCGAGCAAATCAGAAAGAAATAAAACGAATAAAATCTGTATCGACTTTAACAAAATTGAGCAATGCTGGCACAAAGTACGGGAATAAGTTCACAAATCGTGACATTGGAGGCAAAAACGGGCAAATGACGATCGCCGGGATCATTAGAATGAGAGCCGATTCCAATCCTTAAAAGAACGGAGATAACGCAAACTTCCCGATTAGATGGTACAATAGTGCGCCTAAAATAGAGCCAGGGAAAAAATTGCAGCTCTATCAATGGATATGAATAAAGAGAAGAACTACAACTGATAAAGATGGTATTATTTATGTGGAAAGATGACTAGAACTCTATCTAATTAGAATTACCTTAAAAATAGCTTTATTCAGTGAAAGACCCAATCGCAGCAAGCTGCGGGGTATGCGCAACCCATTTTTAGATCCAACTCAACTTAAAACCTTTTCTAACTCATTTTGTTGCCACAGGGATTGATAAAGTCCTGACTGTTGTAGTAGTTCTTCATGGCTGCCCGTTTGGACAATGCGGCCATGGTCCATGACAAAAATGCGGTCCGCTTGGGCAGCGGCGGAAAGTTGATGGGAAACAAAGAGTACCGTGTTATTGCGGCGGGCCAGGTAATGCAAAATGCGGGTGGCGGTCTGATTATCCACGCTGGAAAGGGCATCGTCTAGCACCAACAGGGGAGCATCAAGAATTAAAGCTCTGGCTAGGGCAGCCCGCTGTCTTTGGCCACCGGACAGGGTAATACCCCTTTCCCCCACTAGGGTTTGGTAATGCTGGGGAAAATTGGCAATTTCTTGGTCTAAATGGGCTTGTTGGGCCGCTTGTTCGATCGCCGTGTCGGTTTGACTCGGATCACTGTAGGCAATGTTTTCGGCAATGGTGGTGCTGAACAAAAAACTTTCCTGGGGCACAAAGGCGATCGCCGAGCGTAAATCGCTGAGGGCAATTTGGGTGATGTCGTAGTCATCAATGAACACCTGACCAGGGGCAATATCCAACAAACGGGGTAAAACATTAACCAAGGTAGATTTACCAGAACCGATAGGCCCCACAATGGCCACCATTTCCCCAGGGTAAACAGTAAAGTCCACTTGCTCTAACGCTGGCAGGTCGCTACCAGGGTAGCAATAGTTCAGGCCGCGGGCGGTGATTTTTCCGGTGGCCTGAGCCGGACTAAAAGGCAGAGGTTGGGGCACCGTTAAAATTTTCGGAGTGGTATGGAAAATAGCTTCCACCCGTTGAATGCTCACTTCTCCCCGTTGGTAGGCAGTGATGGTAAAACCCAGTAGGGCAGTGGGAAATACCAACCGTTCCACCAAAATGATCAGGGCAATGAAGTCCCCAATGGTGATACTGCCATCTTGGATTAGGCCAGTGCCAAAGGCCAGCAAAATGAGCAAGCTCAGGTAAGCCAGACCTTCAATTAAGGGAAAAAGAAAATTTCTGATGCGGGCCAGCTTCAGGTTTGCCTGGAGCAATTTTTGGTTTCTCGTCTGAAAAGCCTGTCGTTCGTTATCTTCCTGGGAATAAATTTTGATTAAACTAATGCCGCTCATATCCTCCTGCACCAGTTCGCTCAGGGCAGACAACTCTTCCTGCACCTCCAATTGATAATCTCGCAACTTACCGCTGAAAAGATTGACACTCATCAGCATCAGCGGATAAACAGAAACCGCCAACAAGGTGAGGGGAATGTGGAGGGCAAACATGGCCGGGATAGTCAGGGCATAGGCAAAAACAGTGTTGATCAAACTCAACACCGCAAAACCCACCAAGCGACGAATATTATCCACATCGCTGGTGGCCCGGTTAATCAAATCCCCAATGGTATTTTCGGTGAAATAGAGGGGTTCTAACTTGAGCAGATGGTCAAAAATTTTCTGTTTGAGCTCGTATTCCACCTGTCTTCCCACCCCAAAAATTAGAATGCGGGAGGCCATGCGGATAAACCACATCAGGGAAGCAAGAACGACAATTAGCACCACAATACGAGCCACGTCCGATGCCTCAAAGGGGGGCATTAAATCGTCAATGCTGTCCCGCATCAAAATGGGAATGTAAACCCCCAGGGCATTGGCCAAAAATAGCGCAAAGGTTCCAGCTCCGATCGCCCGCCAATGGGGAGTTAAATAACGAAGTAACTGCTTGACGCTGGGGGCGGCCATGGACGAAACCTAAAGGGAAAACAGCTTTGATCGTAACCCATTTAACGGTTAATTTCCTCTAGCCCAGGTGGGGGAACCGCCCTCCTAAAGTTGCTAAAACTTGCTGAAATGGGAGAATTTTACCCTTTTGCTTGATTACCCTTTCCCCGGTGACCTAAACTGCTAAAAGACGAGATTTTGTGTAGTTTTTCAATGGCTTTGGGGCCATGGGGGCCATGGGCGTAAATTTTTTGGCAGGGGATATCGGCGGCACTAAAACTATTCTGGCCCTGGTGACGATAAACGAGAGTAGCCCAGGATTGGCCAGGCCGGTGACTCTGTTCGAACAGACCTACAGCAGTCCAGCTTTTCCCGATCTGGTGCCCATGGTGCAACAATTCCGTCAAGAAGCAGCCTTTGTGTTGGGTAACCCAATCTCCGTTGCTAAGGCCTGTTTCGCCATTGCCGGCCCCGTGATTGATAACACCTGTCGGCTCACTAATTTAGATTGGCATCTCAGCGGCGATCGCCTGGCCCAGGAATTGGCCATTGCCCAGGTTGACCTCATCAATGATTTTGCTGCTGTGGGCTACGGTATTTTAGGGCTGGGGTCAGAGGATTTGACCGTACTCCAGGCCGCTCCAGTGGATCCATCAGGGGCGATCGCCATATTGGGAGCAGGCACCGGCTTGGGACAATGCTACGTAATTCCCCAAGGCCAAGGACGCTATCGAGTTTTTGCCTCCGAAGGAGCCCATGGTGACTTTGCCCCCCGATCGCCCTTGGAATGGCAGTTATTGGAGTATCTCAAAACGCAGTATTCCCTGGGGCGGGTTTCCATTGAACGGGTGGTATCCGGCATGGGCATCGCTGTGATTTATGAATTTTTGCGGCACCAATACCCAGAACGGGAATCAGCCCAATTCAGCAAACTCTACCAAACCTGGAATCGAGAAAAGGACCAAGAAACCAAAACCGTCGATCTGGCCGCCGCCGTATCCCAAGCCGCCCTGGAAGGCACCGATGCTTTGGCCAGCCAAGCCATGGAGCTTTTTCTCGGGGCCTATGGCGCAGAGGCGGGAAATCTTGCGTTGAAACTACTACCCAGAGGTGGTTTGTACGTTGCGGGCGGCATTGCCCCCAAAATTATCCCCTTACTGGAAAAGGGCAGTTTTATGCAAGGTTTTAGTGACAAAGGCAGGATGCAAAGCTTAATGGGGACAATTCCCGTACAGGTGGTACTCAACGCCAAAGTTGGCCTGATTGGAGCGGCGGTTTGTGCGGCCCAGTCTTAGAAAGTGGACATTTTGGGTTGTTAACTTTGCCTTTACCTGGGAATTGCGGGGAAGGGTTATGCTGACTTTGGGGGGGATCTGGCCCGATGGGAGTAATGCTTGGGTAATGCAAACAAGATGCTTGACCAATGGGGACTAAGCCCGATCGCCTGGATTGATTTTTGAGGGTTGCCTGATTTTATGTTTGTGAACAGTTCCCTGATCGCCGATGGTTTATGTGCCTTAGTAGGCTTAGACTCCCAGCCCCTCCAATTCTATGAAAGGGGTGACGTTGTTCCGCCCAAAGACCAGGGGTGTTGGCAAATTTACCGGGGGATTTTACAGGTCAGTCAATGGACCTTGGGAGGCGATGAGGTGCTGATGGGTTGGGCCCAACCTGGTAGTTTTGTGGGCTTAGATTTTAGTGCCCATCAACGGGAAACCTACCAAATTCGAGCTTTGACGGATGTATATCTGCGGGGTTATTCCCTGGAAATGATTACCAACAACGCTAATTTATGTCGCTTGGTGCTTGACCAGACCCTACAGCAGGTGAGGCAAAGGGAAGCTCTACTGGCGATCGCCGGTTATAAACGGGTGGACGAAAGACTCCAAGGCCTACTGAACTTACTAGGACAGGAATTGGGGCAACCAGGGACCGGGGGCATGCGTTTATCGGTGCGGCTTACCCATCAAATGTTAGCCAATGCCATTGGCACCACCAGGGTAACAGTCACCCGTCTGCTGGGGGAATTCCAAACCCAGGGAAAGGTCAGTTTAGACGGCGATCGCCATTTGGTCATTGCCTTGGGAAACTAGATGTGAACCGGATTGGCAAGGTTTTTTTTGATAGCCTGGACTCAGTTGTTGTGCAGTTGAGGAAATAGTTATGGTCTGGGCAAACCTTGGGCACTGTTGTCGATGGCTTGGGGCTTTAACAGTAGCAACGACTTTGCTGGCCCCCATCCCATTAAAAGCTGGTAGTGCAACGGCGATCGCCTCTCCGCTGACTGGGTTGCAGACATTACCATCCCAATTGTTACTGGCGGAAATTATTCGGGGTTGTCCCAGGGCGGAAGTGGTGGAAGCCTATGAGACCAAAACCTATCTGGTTTATATTTGCCAAACCTACGACGGGCAATTTTTCTACCGGGGCGTTAATAAAAACAATGGCGACCAGATTAATGTGATGGATGTGCTCAGCACCGACGGCGGCACCTACTACGCCACTAATGGAGCCTATACCTACTGGGTGGACCGGCAACAGTTACGGGTAACCAAGAATGGTAAAACTATTTTCTCTGAACCTGTTTTAAGGTAGATGGAACTAGTTAGCCCATTTAGCCCAAGCCCACCATGCAATTGCACCTCTGCACCTGGCCCGAAGTCGAAAATTATCTACAGTCTTCCAGCGGCATTATTTTTCCCATTGGTTCTACGGAACAGCACGGCCCCACTGGTCTGATCGGTACCGATGCCATTTGTGCGGAGGCGATCGCCAAGGGGGTGGGAGAAGCAACTGGAGCCATGGTGGGGCCAACCATTAACGTGGGCATGGCTTTGCATCACCTGGCTTTTCCCGGCAGTATAAGTTTACGTCCCAGTACCCTGATCCAGGTTGTTGTGGATTACATCAGCAGTTTAGCTAACGCCGGTTTTAGCCGTTTTTACTTCATCAATGGCCATGGGGGAAATATTGCCACCCTCAAAGCCGCTTTTTCCGAAACCTATCACCATTTGGGCGGCCATGGCCAAGATGTCCGTTGTCAGGTGGGTAATTGGTTCATGGCCAGGGGAGTATATCAATTGGCCAAGGAACTCTACGGTGACCAAGAAGGTTCCCACGCCACCCCCAGTGAAGTAGCTGTAACCCAATTTGTTTACCCCGAAGCGATTAAAACTGCGCCGTTAAATTCGGAAGTTGCCTCAGGCCATAGTATTTATAGCGCCCAAGATTTCCGAGCCCATTATTCTGACGGCCGCATGGGTTCTAATCCGGCCCTGGCTACCCCAGAGCATGGCCAAAGATTTTATGAAGTGGCAGTGAAGGAATTAAGTGAGAGCTATCAGCGGTTTTTGGCAGAAAATTAGCTTCAATTCAGCCAAATTTCCCCAATGGGCGGATTAGTTAATCTTTCTAGGAAAACTGGCAGTAATAAACTGAACCCCCCGATCGGCGATCGCCAAATGCCCCTGGCTAGGTTAAGGTGAACATTGCCCCCGTAGTTGATAGTCTGTCTGCGCCCGCCATGTTGGAAGAACTGAAACAATCCCCCCCTTGGCTCCGGCTGAGTCTGCTCTTTCCTCTCTTTTTCCTCAACGGTTGGTTAATCTACAAAGCCATGGGTTTTTTGCAACCCCTCAGTAGTTTGTTGGTGGCGGCCGCCCTACTAGCTTTTTTATTAGATATTCCCGTCCGAATTTTGGTGGAAAAAGGTCTCAAACGACCCTGGGCGGTGGCTAGCGTTCTACTCATTGCCCTGGTCGTCATCAGTCTTTTTCTGTTAATCGTCATTCCCCTGGCGATCGACCAATTGGGACAACTGCTGGATAACTTACCCGGCTGGTTCCGTTCCGGCAACGCCCAACTGCTAGTGCTGCAAGCTTGGGTCAATGAGCATTACGCTAATCTCCAGGTGGACCTCCAACCCCTGATCAGTCAGGCAATTGAAAAGTTAAGCCGCATTCTCAATTCCTTTGGCAATCAACTGTTGGGGCTAGTGGGGGTCACCATTAGTACCAGTATTAATGGCTTGATTCTGTTAGTGCTGACCATTTTCCTGGTGCTGGGGGGAGAAACAATTTGGG
Source organism: Synechocystis sp. CACIAM 05 (assembly GCF_010222815.1). Lineage (GTDB taxonomy): Bacteria > Cyanobacteriota > Cyanobacteriia > Cyanobacteriales > Microcystaceae > Synechocystis. The sequence continues at coordinate 3,532,146 of NZ_CP019225.1, forward strand.
ATGGCATTTTTAGTTGGTTTCCCCATCCTTGGCAGAGAGATTTGCAAAATTTAATTCGGGATACCTTTGAAGGATATTTTGCTACCCAGGCAATTTTAGCGGGTATTCTCTCGGTGGCTCAAATGGTTGTGTTTACCCTACTCCAAGCCCCCTATGCCATCCTTTTTGCCATTACCATCGGTCTAAGCACTTTGATTCCTTTTGCCAGTGCTTTAAGCATTATTGTCATTAGTCTGTTGCTAATGTTGGAAAACTTTTGGTTGGGGGTAAAAATTCTTTTGGCGGCGGTGATTGTGGGGCAAATTAATGATAATGTCATCTCCCCTCGTTTGATGGGTAACCGCACCGGTTTAAACCCTGCTTGGATTATTGTTTCTTTGTTTGTAGGCAGTAAATTAGGGGGAGTTTTGGGTCTGTTGGTGGCGGTGCCCCTAGCCAGCGTTATCAAAGCAACGAGCGATCGCCTGCGGGGATTACCGAAAAAATCTTTGGAACAGCCCGCTGAAGTTTCAGTGGTCTCGACCTAAATTTTTAGATAACTGTTAAAGGTTAAACCCTGTAGAATTTTATTTTTTACCGCTTCTATCTCTTAATTCTCTTAATTTTTTTTACGTTTCGACCATCCATGGACCAGGACAAATATCTTAGTAGTTACGATTACCACCTGCCTCCCCAATGCATTGCCCAAACCCCCGCCGTTCCTAGGGATCATTCCCGTCTACTGGTGGTGAAAGACCCATTCACCGTGGACCACCAACATTTTTATGATTTGGGTAACTATCTGAAACCGGGGGATTTATTAGTCCTCAATGACACCAAGGTAATGCCCGCCCGTCTCCATGGCCAAAAAGAAAATGGCGTGGCAGTGGAGATTTTACTCTTGACAGAGTGTACTGAAAACCAATGGATTGCCCTAGTCAAGCCAGGCAAAAGATTAAAGCTGGGGGCCAAAGTTAAATTTCCCGCCAGGGATGGGGAAAAGCCCGACCTCTGGGCCACCATTTTGCAACGGGACGACGCCACGGGGGGACGGTTATTAGAATTTGTTTTGGAGCCAAGACAAAGACTCTGGGATGTGTTGCCAGACTATGGTGAAATTCCCTTTCCTCCCTACATCGGCGATCGCCAGGCTACGGATGACCAATATCAAACCATCTATGCAGAAAAGTTAGGGGCGGTGGCGGCCCCCACGGCGGGGTTACATTTCACCGAGGAATTGTTTACCAAACTAGCCGAACAGGGAGTACAGACAGCGAAAGTTACTCTCCATGTGGGCATTGGCACCTTTCGCCCCGTGGAAGCGGAAAATATTCTCGACCACGTAATGCACCAAGAATGGATTGATGTACCCCCAACGACGGTGGAAGTGATTGAAAAAACTAGGGCCAGTGGGGGCAAAATTTTTGCGGTGGGCACCACGGTGGTGCGCTGTTTGGAAGGCATGGCCCAGGAAAGTGATTTTCCCCGGCAACCCCTGCAATCCTTTCGGGGCCAGACGGATTTGTTTATTTACCCCGGTTATCAATGGCGCTTAGTAGATGGGCTGATTACCAATTTCCACTTGCCCAAATCCAGTTTATTAATGTTGGTCAGTGCCCTGATCAGCCGCCCCCGGTTAATGGCCATTTACGAAACGGCAATCGCCAAAGGGTACCGATTTTATTCCTTTGGAGATGCCATGGTGATTCTGCCGGAAGCTTGCCGAGGACAGGAAAAAATTCGATAAAACTAGGGGCTGGGTATTATTTAAATCGGTTTATATTCAACCGAATTAACCTAAAAATAGGCTAATTTTTCCAGGCCAAATCGGGCCGTAATCTCCGCTAAACGAGATAAATTTTCCCGCTCCGACTCGGTTAGGTAGGGCACAATCCCCAAAACCGGCAAATGGGTAAAGGATTCCAACATAGCTGGAGTGGCCCATTCTTCCACCTTGCCCTCCGCCTCCGGGCTAGCACAACTGAGTACTAAGCCCTTCAGTTTGACCTTAGTTTGTCTGGCCAAGGCCACCTGGGCGATCGCCTGGCCCATGGCCCCCAGTTGCACCGGCACCACCAAAATAGTTTCCAAACGCCAAAGGGCGGCAATATCCGCCACTGTCAGTTCGTGGGTAACGGGGGAACCCAAACTACCCAGGGCTTCCACCAGTACATGGTCATGGTTTTGTCGCATTGTCTGCAAAGTCTGCCAGACTACTCCCAAATCAATGGTTTTTCCTTCTTGGTCAGCGGCCAAAGGAGGAGCTAGGGGCGCAGCAAATTTCAGCGGCGTCACCACATCCCAGTGGGTCAGATGGCCGAATAATTGTTGGTAAAGCTCGTCATCCCCCAGACCAGTCTGCATCAACTTCATTAGTCCGAAAGACTGATCTTTGCCATACTTCCACCAGTAGGCCGCCAACGCCGAAGTAGTTACCGTTTTCCCCACTCCTGTGTCGCAACCCGCAACTAATAAAGTTTTTTGGTCAACGGCTCGGGAAAAATTCGACATGGAGAGCAAAAACTGGGAAGAGAAATTTATTGGAGGTTAATTTAAGTTTTGCAAAACCTAAAGAGATTGGCGAGGAAAGAATCCGCTATGATTGGATCGGAAACCCTGGGTTTGCTTCCGGGCACCCGACTAAGGGAAACACCAGTAATCTGCCATGACATGGGGGTAAAGTGTCTGCCGTGAGCCGTATCGCTACTTTAACACGTCAATCGATGCTGTCTGCCTTATCTGACAACAATCGCTTACGTCTTTTTTCCGGATCATCCAACCCATCTTTATCCCAAGAAGTGGCCCGTTATTTGGGCATGGACATCGGCCCCATGTTGCGGAAACGGTTTGCCGATGGAGAACTCTACATTCAAATCCAGGAATCCATTCGGGGCGGTGACGTTTATCTGATCCAACCCTGCTGCCATCCGGTTAACGATAACTTGATGGAATTGCTGATCATGATCGATGCCTGCCGTCGTGCTTCAGCCCGCCAGATTACCGCCGTGTTGCCCTATTACGGTTATGCGAGGGCAGATCGTAAAACCGCTGGTCGGGAATCCATCTCGGCCAAGTTAGTTGCTAATCTCATCACCGGTGCCGGGGCCCAACGGGTTTTAGCTATGGACCTCCACTCTGCCCAGATCCAGGGTTATTTTGACATTCCCTGCGACCACATGTACGGTTCCCCCGTTATTATCGACTACCTAAAAAGTAAGCAACTAACTGACTTAGTGGTGGTTTCCCCCGACGTGGGAGGGGTAGCCCGGGCTCGGGCCTTTGCCAAAAAGTTAAACGATGCCCCCCTGGCCATTATTGATAAACGTCGTCAGAGCCATAACGTTGCAGAAGTATTAAATCTCATAGGTGACGTGGACGGAAAAACCGCCGTGCTAGTGGATGACATGATCGACACCGCTGGTACTTTGTCGGAAGGCTCCCGTTTGCTCCGGGCCCAGGGCGCTCGTCAGGTCTATGCCTGTGCCACCCATGCTGTTTTCTCGGAGCCGGCCATCAATCGCCTTTCTGGTGGCTTGTTTGAAGAGGTGATTGTTACCAATACCATTCCCGTGCCTGACGATCATCATTTTCCCCAACTGACTATTCTTTCCGTGGCTAATTTAATTGGGGAAGCGATTTGGCGCATCCACGAGGAAAGCTCCGTCAGCAGTATGTTCCGCTAGGAATAACAATAATTTTTTGTGGACAATGGTAAAGCTGGATAGCCAGGCTGGCCAAAGCTGGGACGGGGTGATAGTCTTGGTTAAGTAATTTGAAGCTGATGCCGCCTTGGGCCATGCCTTGGTTCGGCAATGTCTTTGGCTATGCTAGTAGTTGGGTGGTCAATGCCGTCATCCAGTTACTATTTTCGGGCTCAGGCTTGTTTGCAAGCTTTGCTCTGTGCCCGGTTCTGTTGCCTCAATTGCTAACTCTTGAGGATTTCTCAAATAGATTTCCACTAGACATTCCCCCTTTTCCATCTCAATTTCCTCGGAGGCCAAGCCATGTCTATGCCATCTATGCCTAAATTTTCCCAAGCTAAATTGTCCAAAAAACTACTCGCGCTTCTCTCCCTAAGTGGTGTTTTGGTGATGGGGTTGCCTGCCATTAGTTTTGCCCAAGGTAACTCTGGGTTCACTATTTTTAGTGGGGTGGATAATCGTAGCGATATTCTGGATTACTACTTACAATTCAACGGTCGTTCTGGTCAAAGGGACCGCTATAAACTGTATATCCCCGCCAAGAAAATGACCCAGGGGGCCAAAGTTTTATACGTTTCCTACCCCGAAAATTTTGATGGCACTTTCGATGTAGATAAAGTCCGGGTTGAAACGAAACGCCAGGGAAACATTGAAATTGAAGATGTGGTTTGGGACAAAGAAAGTCGCTTTTTACAGATTGTTTTGGCAGAGCCAGCAGAACCAAACAGTCAGGTGACCATTACCCTTTCCAATGTTACTAACCCCAGCCTTGGAACTTATTACATGGTGGCCGATGCCATGGTATCCGGTGATATTCCCGTCCGAGTTTATTTAGGGACTTGGATTGTGAGTATTAACCGTTAGTTGGTTTATCCTATGGGGGATTTTTGTCGGGGTTTCGATTGACAAGACTGGCAAAGACGGGTCAAGGATAATTTTTGTCCCCGCCTTCTGAGCCTGTGATTTTATAATTGTCCCTCAGGTTAGATTGACACTAATTCAATCTTATCTGTGTGATCTTTACCAACGGCATTTCCTTGGTTTTTATTAATTGCATTGAGTAGCGATAACTTTGATGATTACCCACTGCCGCCGAACTGTTGCGGCTATTTTTCTGGCAATTTTTTCCTGGCCGATCGCCCCTGGGCAAACTGCTCCTCCCAGGCCAGTGGATGAGACAGTGGAGTGCGAAATTTTGATAGTGGGGGGTGGATTGGCAGGCACAGCAACGGCCTATGAAGGTTTGTTGGCGGGGAAAAATGTTTGCATGACGGAGCTGACGGATTGGGTGGGGGGTCAACTTACTTCCCAGGGCACCGCCGCCCTCGATGAACGGCCAACCCAAACGGATAAGTTGTTTTATCCCCGGGGTTATCTGGAGCTACGGCAACGGATTAAGGATTTCTACGGTGTGCAAAATCCGGGCAAATGCTGGGTAAGTCGCTCTTCTTGTTTCCTACCCAAGGATGGCCATGACATTCTGATGGCAATGCTGGAGGATGCAGAAAAGAAAGGCCAGGGCACTCTGCAATGGTTTCCTAACACGGTTATCAAAGAATTAGTCTTAGCCCCCACCGCCCTTGGGGAAGCAGGAGAAGAAATTATTCAGGCGATCGCCATTCAGCACCAACCGGCTCCCAACGCCCCACCGTTGAACAGTCAGTTTTTATCCCAGACCATTGAAGATAGTTACCGCTACGAAGATTCGGAGCAATTCACTAAAACTATCATTAACTTCACTGCGCCCCAAAGTAACCAGGGTAGAACAGCCCAATGGTTGGTGGTGGAAGCTACGGAAACCGGGGAATTAATTGGTTTAGCAGATGTGCCCTACCGGGTAGGAGTAGATCCCCGCACCTATCTTGATCCCTCCTCTTCTAGTGTGGAAGGCTTTGCCTACTGTACCCAGGGCTTCACCTACACCTTTGCCATGGAGGCCACCACCGAGCCCCAACCCCAACCAGAGCCGGATTTTTACCAAAGATTTACTCCCTATTACAGCTACGACCAATCCCGGTTTGATTTTGATGCGCTGTTTACCTATCGACGCATTTGGAGTCCCGATGGGCTAGGTATTTTTGAGACTGCTACCCCTAACCAACCGAAAAATCGCTTTGGGGTTAGTCCCACCCAGCCAGGGGAAATTTCCATGCAAAACTGGTTGCCGGGAAACGATTACACTCCCGGTACCCCTAGGGACAATTTTGTTTATACCAGAGAGCAACTACAACAAACAGGACAACTGGAACCAGAGGGTTGGCTAGGAGGACTGCGGACAGAAAGCTTAGCCAATGGCGAAAAAATCGCCTTGGGTTTTTACCATTGGTTAGTGGCAGGCACCACCGATGCCAAGCTGGGCGACAACGTCAAAACTCCCAATCCCAATAACCGTTTGCTGAAGGGGTTGGATAGTCCCATGGGCACCGAGCATGGTCTTTCCAAGTTTCCCTATATTCGGGAAGGGCGCAGAATCATTGGCCGGCCGGATTTTATCTATCCAAACGGCTTTGAAATCAATGAAACGGATATTTCCCGCCAGGATTTTAAAGACGATTTTTACCGGAAAAATCTTTCCCCCAGGGATTACCGTCGTTTACACGCAGAGCTAGCGGGCATTGACGGTTTGGATGTGCTTGATGGTAGCCTTTCCCCCGATGCAGTGGAGCGTCGCCAGCGGGCCACCATGTATCCTGATTCCGTGGGCATTGGCCATTACAACATTGATTTTCATCCCTGTTATCTGGAATATCCGGTGGAAAAACCCGGTAACATTGAGCGACCAGGGGAACGCCAAGCCCATACCCCTTCCTACCCGTTCCAAATTCCCCTGCGGGCCATGATTCCCCAACGCGTCGATAATCTCTTAGTGGTGGGAAAAACCATTGCCACTAGTCATATTGCGGCGGCGGCCTATCGGGTTCATTCCTTTGAATGGTCTTCTGGGGCGGCGGCGGGCATTGTGGCGGCGGATGCGTTGCAAAATGATTATTTACCCTATCAATTGGTAAATCAAACCGCTTTAATTGCCAATCAAAAATTGTTACAGTTGCGGCGCAAAATTGACAGTACTGGTAACCCGACAGCTTTCCCCAACACGTCTATTTTTACCAGCTTTGAAAATTGGAAGTAAACAATTTTTTGGGGTCAGTGTTTGTTGGGGTGATCGCCAAATTGCTTTGTCTATAGGAAAAATAGCAAAATTTGATCCACCAAATTAACTTCGTCGAGGGCGATAAGGGCTACCCCAGCAGTAATTACACCGATGCCTAGCCAACGGGCCAGGGGAATGGTTTCCCTGAGCAAAAATTTGGCCCCCAATAGGCTCATTACGTAACCCAAGGCCCCCGCCGGTCGGATCAGGCTAATATCGGTCCAGCTGAGCAGGGAAATAAAGGTGACAAAACTGATGGTTTGGCAACCAATGCCTCCTAACACTGAGGGATGGGAAAGGATGCGGCCAATTAATTTGACCATTTTTAAGGGTGATTGCAAGCTCACAGGGCCAATTTGTTTCATGCCCCGGGCAATGAGTACGTCCCCAGCGGAATCGGTGAAAATTAAAATCAAAATGCCAAACCAAACCCGAGAAAGGGCAATGCCCACAGGAAATAACCACAATGGCGATCGCCGGGAAGATTTAACTGGTACGACCGGGGCTGGGGTCGGGCTAAACTTTTCCTGCATTAACTGGGAACGGTGACGATGTTCTGACCAACAGACAATAAATACGCCACTGGCGATCATAAAAGTGGCTAGCCAACGGTAAAAGGAAACTTCTTCCCCCAGTATTAGCCACGCTAGTAGGGCATTGAGAATGTAGCTGGAAGAAAATAGGGGCAGAACTAAACTTAAATCCAGTCGGGATGTGGCAGTGAAATAGAGAAACAGGGCAAACAGCAACGTGATCACCCCCACCACAATCCAGGGGGAAGTAAGCAGATAGAGAAACAATGTCCACAAACCTGCAAGACTATAATCTTCCACTGCGCCGAACACTTTCATGCCCCGGCTGAGCCAAATATCCCCCAATACCTGGGTGGTGACCATGGTCAGCAGGAGGCCAATGGTTTTCCACTCTGTTAACGTTAAGCGTTTAGCTCCGTTGAGCAAGGTTATCCTCCACCTCGTACATACTGACGTTGAATGTTTCCCGCCATCAGTCAAATTAGCCGATGAACATGGCCAAGCCATCGGTGGCCTTGAGTAGGCGATCGGCCGCCCGTTCTGGGTGGGGCATCATCCCCAGCACATTACCTTGGGTATTGGTAATGCCAGCAATATGATGCAAAGAACCGTTGGGATTGCTGTCCGCCGTCAATTCCCCCTGGGCATTGCTGTAGCGGAAGAGAATTTGCTCGTTATCTTCCAAGGCTTTCAACGTATCCCCATCAGCAAAGTAGCGGCCCTCGCCGTGGGCAATGGGAAGGGTGATTACCTGTTGGGATTGGTAACCCTTTGTCCAGACTGTCTGATTGCTTTCCACCCGCACTGTCACCCGGTCACAGATGAAATGTAAATCCCGATTGCGAATTAAGGCCCCCGGCAGTAAACCAACTTCCGTTAGCACCTGAAAACCGTTACAGATACCCAACACCCTTTTGCCTGCGTTGGCATGGTCAATGATCGCCTGCATAATCGGAGAAAATCTGGCGATCGCCCCACAGCGGAGATAATCACCGTAGCTGAAGCCCCCTGGCAAAACCACCACATCTACCCCGTGGAGATCGGTTTCTTGGTGCCAAATAAATCGAGTTGGCTGGTCTAATAAACCGGCGGTGACGGTGGCAATGTCCCGATCGCAGTTGGAACCGGGAAAAACAATAATACCAAAACTGGTCATGGTGTGACGGCACCTTCTAGGGCGGTAATTTCAAAGCAATAATTTTCGATCACCGTATTGGCCAATAGTTGGTCACACATGGTGTCTAGCTGTTGGGAAGCGGTGGCTTCGTCCGGGGCCTCGAGGGTTAATTCAATGTATTTACCAATTCTGACCTGGGAAACGCCATCGTAGCCCAATTGTTGCAAACCGGATTGCACAGCGGTACCAGCGGGGTCAAGCACGGAGGGACGTAGGGTAACGTAAATACGACAATGGTAGGAATGGGACATGGAGGGCCTTACCGGGGAATCTGCCACTGTTAATCCTGCCTTAGAAAGTCTTTCTCGGCAAGACTAGCCCCAAATCTAGATCTCGAAAATGAAATCACTTTACTGCTAAAGAGCGCCGGATTATTTTGTGCAAAACTTAGCTTTTTTGGCCTCAGGATATTTCCCAAAATTATGCAAAAAAATACATAACACCGCCTAGCCTGGATTGGATCAAAAATTGAGAATTATTTTAAGGTACATCTCTTTGAATAAAAGTAGCGTCATTTCTGAAAATTGTGCTTTCTGTAAATTCGCTAAATTTATCAAGCCACAGTTCAAAGTTCCGATGTCGAATATAGTGCCCTGGATAATTGTTTGATTCAAATGATACTCCCCCTTGGGAATTTAATCCATTTCTTGGACAAAAAGTTGCATCCTGCCTAAAAAGATCATTGTTTTCATTGGCAGACAAAATTATGCGATAGTTTCTATGTCTTAGGAAGTAATTCGGAAAGTTTCTAGATTCCAAAGAAATGCAATTAGCATTTGCTAATCCTGGTGTAATGCGAAAACTAGAATCAAGTTCATCTAAGCCTGTATTGATGGGTTCAATGTAGCCAAGATAATTCCTATGACGTATGTAGCGCTGGGGATAATTAACTGATTCGTAACGAACATAGGGAGTTTGGGCTTGGAGATCTCTAGATTTACTTAAAATACCTACAGAAGGAACTACTAAAGTTACTGCCAAGCCAAATACGGGAAGAAAGTGTAAAAGTTTCATTTTGTTTTACCTTCCGCTTAATCTGACAATCTAGGCTGGTAATTTGATACTTAGACTCTTTTTTGGTGAACCTATTTCCTAGATATATCTCGATTATATCAAGCTTTTTTGCATGACCAAAGCATGGGGAATAAAACCAAATTTTTCATATAGTTTCATTGCCCCTTGGTTATGGCTAAAAACCTGCAACGCTATTAATCGATCGCCCCTTTGTTGACCCCATTGTTGGGCCTGTTCCATCAAGGCAGTAGCAATGCCCCGACGGCGGTGGGCCGGCTCCACATAGAGCATAAAAATATGGCCATGGCGATCGCCTGTTACTTGGTCAATAGCGTTGCCTAACCAAAGGCCTGCAATGGGTTGGGGACGAGTGATTTTCTCCGCCGAATTTGTTTGATTAAAACCATCGGCTGGCCCAATTGTCGGACTGATTTGGGCCATTAATCCCAGGGGATCTTCCCTTGGAGAAAAGGGGCTATCATGGTCGTTATGATTAAAATTTCCTTGGGTCGTTTCCGGCACAACCCACCACAATGGCGATCGCCAAGAAAAATAGCTTTCCACTGTCTGTTCTAAATGGGGAAAGTCGCACAGTTCCGGGAAAAGGGAATGGTAAGTACGCTCCAGAAAATCCACCAGTAACCGCCGATCTCTGGTAGTCCCTTTATAAAGGCAATAGCCGGGGGGACTCAACGGTGATTTTTCCATAGGTTACTGAATGTGTTGGCCGGAATAGGTGCATTGATCAGATTTGCCAATTCCCTTAATATTTCCCAGACCACAATGAAGTATTCCCTTAAAAAGCTGTTGGGGTTTGGGCTTATCCTCATCCTAACGGCGATCGCCTTAATTAGCCTGCGTTCCAAGCAAGTTTTACAGCCGCTCATAGTGGGCATGAATGACTGGCCTGGCTATAGCGTGATTCTGTATGCAGAATCTAAGGGTCTATTCACCAAGCGGGGACTAGACGTTAAATTAGTTCATTTTGAAGAACAGAATGATAATCTCCGGGCCACCATGCGGGGCTACCAGGATGCCAGTTTTGCCCCCCTGCCCCAGGCCATGCAATTGGATTTTCCCCAAGACACCCCAGAGTTTATCCTGGTTGCCGATGTTTCGGCCGGTTCCGACGGCATTGTAGCCCGGCCGGGATTAAATTTCATGTCCCAGATGCCTGGCAAAAAGATTAGCGCCCGGTCTGGTAGTCTTGCCCACGTAATTTTGCTAGAAGCTCTGTGGGCCAACGACCTAGACCTGGATGAAGTGGAAATTATTGACATATCGAACGAAGAAGGAGTCAATCACCTCAAAAATGGTTCCATTGACGCAGCGGTGCTTTGGGACCCTCTGTTGGAGAAAACAGCAGAAGAAATTGGGGGAAATATTATCTACACCACGGCCGAAATCGACAGCATGGTGGTGGATGGTCTGATAACCCGTCCAGCAGTAGTTGAAGAAAAACAAGAGGAATTAATTCGCTTTATTCAGGTATGGCTGGAGGTGATGGATGCGGTGGAAACTAATCCCGAAGAAGTTTTTACCATTGTGGCCCAACAATTGGATGTGCCTGTGGAGGTCTTTGTCCAAGGTTTCCAGGGGATGATTCACGGCGATCGCCTCTTGAATGAAAAAATGTTAGTGCAAAGACAATTAGAATCCGTCATTTCTAGAGGCTATCGGTTGCTACTAGAAAGTTATCGTCATCGCCTGATTATTCGAGATGATATTGTCATCAATTCTCGACTGTTTTCCCAAGCTGTGGAGCGGTCTTAAGAATGGTTCAGGAGAAACCACGTTTTACCCGGCCCCTGCGTTACCAGTTGCTAGCTGGTTGCGCCGTTATTTTGATGTTCACCAGCGCCATAGCCGTAGTTTTAACCAGGCAACAATTACAAGAAAAATCAAGAATTAATATTATCACAAGGGCCCAGCGATTAACCGAAGGTTTAGAGTTTGCGGCGGAAGGTTTGGTGGAAACCAAGGATGTTTATCGCCTCAATCGTTTGGCCCAAAACTATGCGACTTGGCCCAACGTACAAACAATTTCAATCGTTGATCCCAATGGCATTCTCATTGCCCATGGTGGAGAAATAAAAATGGTACGGGGAGAAAAATATGCCCAAGTCACACCAGCTCTTTTTCCTATTTTTGAACAGGTTTCCATCAGCGGTATCCCCCAATCCCTAATTACCCAAATTGAAGAAGAAGAAGTGGTGGTTTACGCTCTTCCCTTTAACACTTACTCTTTCCCTGAGCAGGGAGAAAGTTACCGTGATCAAAATAGTCACCGACGGGGAGTAGCAATCACCATTTTATCAAAACAGGAATTAAACCGAGAGGTTAACCAGGGACTTTTGCTCGTGGTGGGTTCGTTCATTATTGGGATAGTAGTAATTCTTCTGCTTTTAGGGTTATTAATTAGATATGCGGTGTTGCTCCCTTTGGGGAAACTGCACCGGGCCTTAATTAACTATGACAATACTGAGCAGTTTAATTTGCCCCCTCTACCGAGCAATGAAATTGGTTTTTTGGGCCAAACCCTGGTGCAGACCTTCAATCAATTGCAGATTTATCAACGAGAAGCCCTAGAAATTGCCGAAAGAAAATATGTGGAAATTGCCCAACGCTATGAATTAGCTTCCCAGGCCACAAGGGTATGGGTGTGGGAATGTCAGCCGAAAATACACTACTTTGAAGTGGACCCCAATTTGATTACTTGGCTCGGCTTTGAGCAACCCCTTGAACCGGCAGATGGGGATTTTTTCATTCACCTTGGCGATCGCCCAATGTTTTGGCAGGCCATTGAGCAAAGCTTGGAAGATCCCACCATGGAACTATCCACAGAACTCCGTTTGGAAGCGGCCAATGGGGAAATTTATTATTGTTTGTTGCGGGGGCAAATCCATCAGGAACAAGGGGAGGAATTTGTGAAAATTATCGGTACGATCGCCGATATTACGGAGATTAAAAAAGCAGAAGAACAACTAAAACTTTCCAACAAAATTTTAGCCAAAGCCACTCAACTCAAAGACGAATTTCTGGCCAATATGAGCCACGAATTACGCACTCCCCTCAACTCCATTTTGGGTATGGTAGAGACTCTACAAAACCAAGTTTATGGTCCCCTCAACGGTAAACAAGTCCAGTCGTTAGAAATAGTAGAAAATAGTGGCCGACACTTACTTTCATTAATTAATGATATTCTTGACCTTTCTAAAATTGAAGCGGGCAGAATGGATTTGGATTTAAACCCCACCAGCGTGTCAGCATTGGTCAATCATAGTTTAACTTTTGTCCAACAATTTGCGATCCAAAAACAAATTAATTTGTCATCTGAAATTATTCCCAATTTGCCCGATGTGCTAGTGGATAAGCGACGACTTTGTCAAGTTTTAATTAACCTACTGAATAACGCCATTAAATTTACCCCAGAAGGGGGAAAAGTAGTCGTACAGGCTGACTTAATAAAGGAGCAGGGGAAAGAAAATAGCCAGTCGCCACCACAGTTAAGTTTCACTGTTTTCGATACTGGCATTGGCATTGAGGCGGATAGACTAAACAATATTTTTGAGCCGTTTGTGCAGATTGATAGTGCCCTTAACCGTCGCTATGACGGCACTGGATTGGGCTTATCTTTAGTGAAAAAAATTGTTGAACTCCATGGCGGCTCAGTAACAGTGACCAGCAAGCTCAATGAGGGCAGTCGTTTTACGATTACCATTCCCTGTGTTTTTCAAGATAAAGATGGGCCGCGCCACCGGGGGCAACTGGTGGAGGTTACTAATCACGGCAGTCCGACTCCGATAATCATCACTTTAATTAGTAAAAATTCCGCCTATGCCACCACCCTAAGCAGTTATTTCCGGGCTAAAGGATACCAACTGCAATGGTTAAATTGTCTTTATCCAACCGTAGCAGAATTAACCCAATTAACTAAAGTAGATGATCAATCCTGCCATTTATTAGTGATGGATTTAGTCAATGCAGGGGAAGAAGTGAAAGATAAATTGGATGAAATTCGTAAATTTTTCGGCTCTAGTCCCATCACAATTATTGCGTTAGTGGATGCCGCAGAGCAAGAAAAAGGGAACATTGCCCAACTGGAAATTGCCACTGACGAATTATTAGTTAAACCAGTGCGTTTCCATCGCTTAATGGAAATTGTCCGGGAAGAGACTTGTCCCGTTCCCCACTAACGACGGGAGCCATCGGGCATGGTTGTTTCGTCAAATTCTGCCTCTTCTAAATCCACGTCGGTCAAGTTTGCCGCTGTTAAATTGGCCTGGGCTAGGTTGGCTCCTTTCAAGTTAGCTCCGGTTAAATCCACATCCCTTAGAAAACTCCGTTCCAAATTAGCACCGCTCAAATCCGCCCCTGCCAGGTTAGCTTCAGTTAACGCTGCCTCGGTTAAATCAGTTTCACTCAAATTTGCCCCGGCCAAGTTGGCCCGGTCCAACAACGCCCGCCGTAAATTGACCCCCGATAAATTTGCCCCTGATAAATCGGAACGGTTCAAGCGGGCATTTTCCAAATTAAACTCCCGCAAATCCGCCCCCGCCAGATTGCAATCAAGACATTCCCCTTTCTCCCGTAGCTGGGATAGCGGATCAATTTCTTCCGTGGGCTGGTTACAAGCTGTCAGAGCTAGGATTCCCACCAATGGTAATAAGGTTATGCTGAGTTTTTTGTTATTCATTGCGATCTAAGTTCCTCTAAGGTTTTTTGTTGGGGGGAGAGAAGATAAAACGCATCCCGTCCCGCATTATCACTGACAATGTGGAGGAATTGGGGTGGTTTGTCTTGCCGATAGACCTGGTATATCCGCAGTCCCATATCTCGATAACTCTCACTCAGACGAAAGCCTTCCGCTTCCAAACGGGCCTGGAGATCTTGGGTGACGGCCCGCACCGTAGCCCCTGCCAGAAAATGACAGTCGTCTGAGCCGTAGCATCCTGATTGAGCTCCTTCTAGGTGGGCAATGCCAGCGATAAGTTCTCTCCTAGACTCTGGGACAGGGGGGGGGGAGGGTTCAATACTTTTCACCTCACTCTCAACCTGCTGTCCTTGATCAGGAATGGGTTTTGGAACGGATTCAGGCTCAATCCCCTTGTCTCTCTGTCTTTGATTCGGTTTGTTCTGGGGTGGCTTTACCGTTTTTGGGGTGGCTTTCGGTGGGGGAATCGTTTGGGGAGGAGATGGTGGCGGTGCCACAACGTCAGGCACTACTTCGGGAACCGATTGAGGCCCAGGGGGAGGCGCTAAAACTTGGGGAGATTTCTTTGGCGGAGGTTCGGCCATGGGGGCTGGTGTCACTAGGTCGGCGAGGGGCACTGTGGCGATCGCCTCGGAAGCAGAATCCTTCGATTGAGGGGGAAGGGGCTCCAACTCCAATGCTTGAGGGGGCAGAGGTAACCATAGCAACCCTCCATGGATAGCAGATGCACAGACAAAGGCCAGGGGAAATTGTAACTGATGCCAGGAGGGTAGCCACATGGAGTCCAAAAAGGGGAAGAAACAATGACCGGCAACAAAAACACCGCACCCTTAATGGTTTGAGCACGGCGTTCGATCCTGCCAAAACAATATCGTGTTCTGACACCTATATGCAATTTATATGCAATAACTAGAGAAAAAATTTGGGCAATTGTCCAATTTTCTTTGCATTACTGCCAGCCGACTTCATTCATTAAACGAGCTGAATCGGGTTGGTAGCGCCCTAAGTTAGCAACATTGAGGGGGTCTCCTTTTAGTTGGCCATGGCTGGCGAGCACAGGATCAATGGGGACTCCCGGAATCACTGGATACTCATTGTTGCCCTCGGCAAAATAACGTTGGGCGTCATCGCTGGCCAGATATTCCAGGAAGGCGATCGCCGCGTCCCGATTGGGGGAATTCTTCAGCACCCCAGCCCCACTGACATTGACATGGGTTCCCCGCTCTCCGGAGCCAGTGTTAGGGAAGAAAAGGCTGACTTTTTCCACCACTTCTTGATCGGCGGGATCGGTGGACTTTTGCAGGCGGATATAGTAGTA
This sequence comes from Synechocystis sp. CACIAM 05, assembly GCF_010222815.1. Taxonomy (GTDB): domain Bacteria; phylum Cyanobacteriota; class Cyanobacteriia; order Cyanobacteriales; family Microcystaceae; genus Synechocystis. Next base: position 3,547,733 of record NZ_CP019225.1, read on the forward strand.
GCTATTGGCGATCGCCACATCGCCGATGCCAGCAGCAATAGCACGAATTTGTGCCGTGTCATTACCCTCCGGTTGCCGAGCAAAGTTACCCACCAAGCCTTGTAACCAGCGGCGGGTTTCTGGCTCCCCATGGATGGCAATGCGGGAAGCCGTTAGGGAAAGGTTATACACATTACTGGAAGGGCGCACCAGGATTTTTCCCCGCCATTGGGGATCCGCCAGGGCTTCGTAGGTGGAGAGATCCGCCGGATTTACCCGGTCACGACTGTAATACAACACCCGGGCTCTCTGGGTGAAGCCATACCACAACCCATCGGGATGGCGCAGATTTTCGGGAATGCGCTCATTCAGTTTGGCGCTCCGCACCGGTTGGAAAAGTCCCGCCTGTTCTGCCCGCCATAGCATACCGGCATCTACGGTGAATAAAATATCCCCCGGACTATTAGCCCCTTCACTTTGGATGCGCTCAATCAATTCTTCGGCACTGGCCTCAATCAGGTTAACCTCGCCAAAGGCATCGTAGAGGGCATCATCGGTGTTGTAATGCCGTGAAGAATAGAGGTTGATGGTGCGGGTCTGAGCGGAAGCACGCCGGGGCAAATTAGCTACTACTAGGGCGGTGAGAGCAGTGCCTCCCACAAAAAAAGTCCGCCGGGAAATCTTAGTTGTCATCGATGTCTATGGCAATGGATAGTGGGCAATTTAAGAAAAGTAAAAGAACGGATAACGCAGATTTGCTTTAGTCTTCTTAACCTGGATTAGGCCCGATGGCTGGGCCTGTTTGACTAGTCATAGTCAGCTTGATAGGCATCTGGACTAGGTCGATCTCGGATGATTAACTTTATTGCAAATTACATGCAATAATCCATAGGTTATTGAAGCACTTGTGTTGGATAATTGCAAGAGATTATTATTTAGAAAATTTCCCTGTTTTCTGTCCATGCCCCCATCGTCCCTGTTATTGACTCAAACCCCGCGACTACTCGATGAGTTTCTTAAGGGGGGGGTAGTAATGTTTCCTTTATTACTGCTGTCCATCCTTGCCCTTACCACTGCCTTCGAACGAGGCTGGTTTTGGAGTCGCTTGCTAATTCAAGAAGACCGGATTGTGCGGGATGTGCTCGATGCGGCGGTTGAGGATTTGGTAAAAGCTCGGGAAATTGCCGAATATGCTCGACATTTAGCCATTGGTCGTTTTCTGCTGGCTCCCCTTAAACTACGTCATCCTAGTCCAGAAACTTTCCGTTTGGCCATGGAAGCCACCGCCGATAAAGAATTTGCCCGAATGCGACGGGGGGATAAACTCCTGGAAACTATCATTGCCCTGGCTCCTCTCTTAGGCTTGTTAGGCACCGTAACGGGCCTAATTCGCACTTTTAACAATCTCAATATCGGGGGAGGAGGCTCCAGTGCAGAGGCTACCCAGGCCGCCTCGGGCATTGGAGAAGCGTTGATTACCACAGCGGCGGGGATGATGGTGGCGATTTTTGCCCTGTTAGTATTTAGGGTTTTGGTCAGTTTACAGTCCCAACAAATGGATTATTTTGCCGCAGTGGGCAGTGAATTAGAACTTATTTACCGTGAGGTCTGGTACGAACCCCATCAGCCAATGCCCAATTTATTAACGGCAGCTAGAATTGCTGAGCCATAACCAATGAAAAGCCGAGTCAGGGGGGCAAGGACTCCAGGGATTAATTTAGTACCGATGATTGATGTCTTGATGTCGGTATTGACTTTTTTTGTAATTTTAACCATGTCTTTGACTGGTAGAGTGATCGCCGATCTGGAACCACCGGAGAGCGCAGGCGATTTTGCCAAAGAAGGGGAATCATCTCCCCAAACAAAGGTTATGGTATCTAGTTTGGATGTGGGTTTAAATCGCCAAGGGGATGTTTTGGTGGAAGGTAATATTGTCGCAAGAGATAAATTTTTACCGGCGATCGCCACCTTTTTAGCGACCCATCCCCAGGGTGAGGTGAGGTTAACGGTGGACGGACAGTTGAATTATGCTCAAGTGGATGATTTATTAGTTCAAATGGTGGAAGTAGGCGGTGATCGTGTCCTCCTGGTGGTTCGCAAATCAGACCCAGGGCTATGAGATTTAGACACCAACAAGACCGGGAGCAATTACCGGAACTAGAAATCACCCCGATGCTCAATGTGATGTTGGTGGTGCTGGCTTTTTTTGTAGCTGTTGCCGCCAACCTAGCGGAAGAAGGGGCATCCTTGCTGGTTCGTTTACCCCGAGGATCTGAAACTGCGGAGGTTCAACCCACCGAAGTGCCATTAGATGAATCGGAAGAGCCGGAATTTCTCCAGGTGGTGTTACATCCAGAGGGAAAACTTTCGGTGAACGATCGCCCTGTGGAAAAAGCTCAACTTCTACAGCAGTTACCCAGCTATTTGCAACAGTCCCCCCAGCGTTATGTTTATCTACGGGTCTCAGGGAACGTTCCCTATCAAAGTGCCATCGACATTCTCTCCAGCCTGAAGGAAGTAGGCGGCGATCGGGTTTCCCTCTTAATTGGTGCTGGGGCCATGCCTTGAGAAGCAATAGAAGTAAGTATTAATATCACTCCATGGCGAACTACTCCTCCCGGCTAAAGCGAGGCAAGGGAATTCCCGCTCGTATCAGTTAATGGTTGAATGGAACAGAAAGCCTCTGTAGCTAATTGTCAACAACTAAGCAATGCAAATTATTAACACTGCCCAAGCCCCCGCCCCTGTTGGCCCCTATAACCAGGCGATCGCCGCCAATGGTTTCCTCTTTACGGCTGGCCAAATTGCCCTCGACCCCCAAACCATGACCATTGTTGGGGAAGGCAATGTGGAAGCCCAGGCAAAACAAGTACTGACTAATTTAGGGGCAGTGCTCCAGGAAGCGGGCTGTGGTTGGGAAAATGTGGTTAAAACTACGGTATTTCTCAAAGATATGAACGATTTCGCCGCAGTTAATGCCATCTATGGCCAATATTTTGACGAGGCTACGGCTCCGGCCCGTAGTTGTGTGGAAGTGGCCCGCCTACCCAAAGATGTGTTAGTAGAAATCGATTGTGTCGCCGTGTTACCAACCTAGGGCAATGTCCGCCATGGCCCCAGGCTCCATGCTCTAATGGAACTATTGATTAAACAAATTTGTTCGGAATATTCAGGCCGCCCCGCTCCAGAGTCAATAGCGGTCCCACTTTTCCAGGAGTAGCAATTATGGCTGGATCACTGTTTGCCGATGCCAGTAAAAGATTAGAAAAAGCCCTGAAATATGTGGCCATTTCCGACGATGCCGGGGAAAGGCTGAAATATCCCAAAACCAGTCTCAGTGTTTCCATTCCGGTGCGAATGGACGATGGCTCTTTAAAAATCTTTCCCGGTTACCGAGTGCGCTACGACGACACCAGAGGGCCAGGCAAAGGGGGCGTACGCTATCACCCCAATGTCACCATGGATGAGGTGCAATCTTTAGCCTTTTGGATGACTTTTAAATGTGCCCTGTTAAATTTGCCCTTCGGAGGAGCTAAGGGGGGCATCACCCTCAATCCCAAAGAACTCAGCCGAGCGGAATTGGAACGTTTAAGTCGGGGTTACATCGAGGCGATCGCTGATTTCATTGGCCCAGACGTGGACATTTTAGCCCCGGATGTTTACACCAACGAAATGATGATGGGCTGGATGATGGACCAATACAGCATCATTTGCCGCAAAATTAGTCCCGCCGTGGTCACCGGCAAACCCGTCACCATGGGGGGTAGCCAGGGTCGCAACACCGCCACCGGCACTGGGGCTTTTTACATCATGCAGGGCATGCTGCCCAAGTTTGACCAATATCCCGAAAATACCACTGTTGCTGTCCAGGGTTTCGGTAATGCGGGTATGGTGGTAGCCGAATGTTTATACCAAGATGGTTACAAAGTGGTGGCCATCAGTGATTCCCAGGGGGGCATTTATAACGAACAAGGCATCGATATTCCCGCTGTGATTGATTACAAACAACGGCATCGCACTTTGGCGGGTATGTACTGTGACCAAGCCATCTGCGATTTAGGGGAAAATCAGCAAATCAGTAATGCCGAGTTACTAGCTCTGGACGTGGACGTTCTCATTCCCGCCGCCTTGGAAAATCAAATTACCCGCGACAATGCCGATCAAGTCAGGGCTCGCTACATTTTTGAAGTGGCTAATGGGCCCACCACCACCGCCGCCGATGATATTTTGGCTAGCAAAGGCATATACGTTTTCCCCGATATTTTAGTTAATGCTGGGGGGGTGACGGTGAGCTACTTTGAATGGGTGCAGAACCGCAGTGGCCTTTATTGGAGCGCCAAGGAAGTGAACGATCGCCTGAAGGAAAAAATGGTGGAGGAAGCGGAACATGTGTGGAACATTACCCAGGAATTGGAGGTGAATGTGCGCACTGCAGCCTATATCCACGCCCTTAACCGTTTGAGCGAAGCCATGGATGCCAAGGGCACTAGGGATTATTACCAGGACAGCTAGGAAAATCTGAAATAATAGGAATAGTGTTTTTCTCCTACTTCCCAATCCCGTCCATTTTTTACTGTTCACCATGGCCGAAACCACAATTAACACCAGCGATAACGTCGAAAAGTATGGCGAGCGGGAAATTCGAGATGCCCAACTGATTACTTTCCCCAATCCCCGCCCCGGCCGTCGTTACGATGTCCACATCACCCTACCGGAATTCACTTGTAAATGTCCTTTTTCCGGCTACCCGGATTTTGCCACCCTTTATCTGACCTATTGCCCTGACCAGAAGGTGGTGGAACTAAAATCCATTAAGCTTTACATCAATAGTTACCGCGATCGCTATATTCCCCATGAGGAAGTAACCAATCAGATTTTGGATGACTTTGTGGCGGTGGCCAATCCTTTGTACGCTAGACTAAAAGCTGATTTTAATCCCCGGGGGAATGTTCATACGGTGATTGAAGTGGAATATCATCAGGAAAAAGCTAGTTAAAAGCAACTAATCTTAGTTCCTAGGAGCATGTTTCAAAAGTCCCCAGCTACTCCCTAAGTTTTGGGGGAAGTTAGCTCAAAGTTTTCCAGTATTGCCGGAACTTTAGTGGGTCGATTTAGGGCCAAAAATCAGATTTTACAAACAGATTCTGAGCCAGCTTGGAAGATTTTCGCATTTTATGAGGTGAGGCTATGACCGCCTGGCAAAAGATACAAAAAATTGCGCCGGCGGCGATCGGGGCTTGCTTGTTTGTGCTTTCCATTGGGGCCATCAACTCAGAATTACACCACTACGGTTGGCAAAATGTTTTAGCTAGTTTTCAGGGCATTGTCAAAACCCGTTTAGCCGGAGCCTTTGCGCTCATGCTGATCAACTACATAATTTTGACTGGCTACGACACCCTGGCCATGTTTTACCTGGGGCAATCCTTACCCTTAGCCAAAACTAGCTTTGTGGGCTTTGTCAGTTACGCCATTAGCAACAGTGTTGGCCTGGCTTTGCTCAGCGGCAGTGCTATTCGTTACCGCCTCTATCAATCTTGGCAGGTTTCTGCCCCCATCATTGCCCAGGCGATCGCCTTTTGTAACCTCAGTTTTTGGGTAGGTTTATTAACAGTGGGGGGCATTACTTTTGTGGTGGATCCCCTGCAACTGCCCGCCTTTCTCCATTTACCGTTTCTTTCTGTCCATCCCATTGGCTTTACTTTCCTTGCCATCATTGGGATTTATTTGTTGATAACGGGCAATTTAATTAAGCCATTCAAAATCGGCCAATGGCAAACTCCCAAAATTCCCTTTGCCGTATCCTTAGCTCAAATTGGTTTGACGGCGGTAGATTGGATTTTAGCCTCTGGTATTTTATACGTGCTATTACCTGGGCACCATCACCTTAGTTTTCCCGGCTTTTTTGGCATTTACCTCCTGGCCCAAGTGGCGGGCATTATCAGTAATGTGCCGGGGGGACTGGGGGTATTTGAAACGGTGGTGTTATTTTTGTTGACTCCTAAATATTCCTCGGTACAAGTGCTGGGGGCATTGTTGGCATACCGAGTGATTTATTACTGGATTCCCTTGGGCAGTGCGAGCCTCAGCTTGGGGGCATTTGAGCTTTTACAACATCGACGGGAACGACGGCAAAAATCCGACCCAGAATCAGATTAGGTTGGTTGGGAGAAATTAACAGCCTTCCTACCGGAATTAGGATTTCAATCACCCTCAAACGGCAAAATGCTTAGACTTTAAGTACTTTGACCCACCTCAAATCAACCGCCCTAAATATGAGGATTGATTTGCGGGTAGCCTAAGGGACGGATTTGTTGGTGCTTCCGTTTTTCTTCCAACTGTTTCAGTTCGTCGTAGGGCACCCAATGGATACAGTCCACCGGACAAGTATCGATCGCCTCTTGGATAACCGCTTCATCGTCCCCATTTTGGCTAAAGGCCCGGGAGCGACCATGCTCCTGCTCAATGGTGAAAGTATTGGGAGCCACGTGGGCACAGTTTTTGCAACCAATGCAGGTCACTTCATCCACATAGACTCCCCTTTCCCGTAACTCTCCGCCCAATTCCGGTTCTAAACCAGAACGGTCATCGAAATTACGCCAATCTCCCCCCAACTCCGGTTCCAGTCCAGAACGGCGATCGGGAGGAAAATTTAGATCAGCTATCACCATCACGCACTCCAGCGTTGCACCACCAACCGCACTGAGCCGTCTTCATTTTTTTGCTGTTCCGTCACCGCAAAACCTTGTTTGGCCGATTCATTAAGTACGGTTTCCAGAGCGTAACCCTGGGTGATTTTTTGCAGAAATCCTTCCACCGAGAGGGGTTGTTGCCAGTACTGTAAATCTGTCACCAACTCGTATTCCTGACCATTCCAGCTAAAACCTAGGTCGTAATTATTGCTTTGTTCAATCACCACTGCGGCTTTGGCGGTCAAACCTTGGTAGCCCCGTACGGTGGCCGGCCCTTCTTTCCAGTCCAGACCCAAATTGGTGAGGGTGGTTTTCAACACATCAAGGTTACGAATCTTGGTTTTGATATTGCTAAAGTGAGACATAGGAAATTACAAAAAAATTAGAAGAATGGATCAGACAGGTTCTTAAAACTTTTAAACAAGGATTTTCATACAGAGAGAATTTAACTTCCCCCAGGCCAGCTAGAAAGAGTCTGGGATTGCTGAACTGATTGGCTCAACGGACTGGTTTGGGCAAAAAACTCCGAGGTAGTCTGCTGGGTAAGCACTACCCCTAGTTCGGCCTCGATCGCCGCGGTCACTTCCTGACAAGAGCGGCCCACAATGCCGGTTACCGTTTCCTTCACCCGGCCGTCGGGGTAAATGACGAATTCCAGAGTTTCTAGATTCACGGTCAATCCTCAATGGGTAATCAAGGTTAAAAGCCACCACTTGGGTAACGGTCAAAGTTTTCCCAGCCATTAATCCGGAGCTATGGAGCCGGACAAACCAGAAGTTATTCTAGTTTTGGCCCAACTCGCTAAGAAACTGGCATAAATTGTAGCAAAAATTAACATTTCATGGGGGCGCAAACTCCTATGGAGACCATAGGGAAAGAATTATTGCGGCGCTGGCTTTGCCTTTTCTGAGAAAAAGAGAAAATTTGATTGATTAAGAATTTCTTTGAGTTCTTCAGATCAGAATAGAAAACCGCACTCTGTTTCTGAAAAATATCTTGATTACTGTGCCCGTGGGCGACATCTTTGCTCCACCAACTCGGCGGCCAGTTTAATGGCGGCAATGAGACTATCTGCCCTGGCAATGCCTTGCCCCGCAATGTCAAAAGCAGTGCCATGGTCGGGGGAAGTGCGGACAAAGGGTAAACCAATAGTGGTATTAATAGCCTGATCAAATGCCAGCAGTTTAACGGGAATTAAGCCTTGGTCATGGTACAAAGCCAGGTAAGCGTCGGATACGGTCGTTTGGCCATCGGTTAACCAAGCTTTGCCAGGGCCGACCCACATGGTATCCGGGGGAATGGGGCCGATTAGTTTTGCCTGGGGATATTTTTGCCGAGCCTGCTCTAGCCAGGGAATTAACCAATCCTGTTCTTCCTTTCCTAGTTTTCCTTCTTCGCCGCTGTGGGGATTTAAACCGGCGATCGCCACGGAAGGATTACTGATGCCAAAATCCTGGGCCAAGCAAGTTAACAATAATTCTAATTTTGCCGTCATTAATTGAGGCGTCAAAGCCTGGGGCACATCTTTGAGCGGAATATGGGTCGTGGCTAGCAACGTGCGTAAAGTCCAGCCAGTAAAAGGCGATCGCCCCACAAAGGCCATGCCAAAGTGTTCTACCCCGGCTCGGTGGGCCAAAACTTCCGTTTGCCCTGGGTAATTATGGCCAGCGGCTTGCCAAGCGGATTTGGCGATCGGGGCAGTGACAATGGCATCAAATTCCCCGGCCAAAGTTCTGGTAATAGCTTCATTTAAATAGGCAAAACTAATGGCGCCACTAACCGCATCTCCCTGACCAACAGTGATTTTTCCCAGATATGAGAGGTCCACTTCTAGCAAATTAATTTTTTCCGGATCTGCTAGATTTAAACCCGGATTTTGGGCCAACAATTGTCTACGGGTCTGATCCAACACAGAACGGGAACCGATCGCCGTTAACTGACAAATTGAACTTAATCCAGGTTCAGCCAAAGCTTTGAGCACCACCTCAGGACCAATGCCTGCCGGATCACCCAGGGTCAAAATTAAACGGGGCAAACTCATACAATCCATGCTCAATCAGGTTTAAGGGGAGATTCCTATGGGATAATGAACCACCGACAACAAAGATTTTTTCATCCCAAATTATTCATCCCCCATTGAGGAATTGACTATGACCGCTGAAAGCATGTTGGCCAATGGCGCTTTTATCATGATTGGCTTGACCTTGTTAGGACTAGCCTGGGGCTTTGTCATTATCAAACTCCAAGGTAGCGAAGAATAAAAATTCCTCGGCCAAGGCGGTTTAATCCTTCCTGGTTTAGGAAAAAATGTTGAAGTGATACTGATACCAGGACGATTAACTGTCCATTGTGCCATTGCCTAGTGTGAATTTTACTTATCAGTGCCAAGCCCGGTGTTCCCATAGCCAAGCCCGGGCTGGAATTTTTCAGACTCCCCATGGGCCGGTGGAAACTCCCCGTTTTATGCCCGTGGGTACTTTGGCAACGGTTAAGGGCATTACCCCCGCCCAGCTAGCGGACACCCAAGCCCAAATGGTGCTAGCCAATACCTACCATCTCCATCTCCAACCAGGGGAAAAGATTATTGCCGCCGCTGGGGGAGTACATAAGTTTATGGGCTGGTCGGGGCCGATGCTGACCGATTCTGGTGGGTTTCAGGTTTTTAGTCTCAGTCAATTACGCACCATTGGTGAACAGGGGGTCCTATTTCGATCGCCGAGGGATGGCCGCTTGATTGATATGACTCCAGAAAATTCCATTCGCATCCAAAATGCGTTGGGGGCTGATGTGATTATGGCCTTTGATGAATGTCCTCCCGGCCAAGGCGATCGCCTGATGGTGGAACAAGCCACCGCCCGCACCTATCGCTGGCTAGAAAGGTGTATCGAAGCCCACCAAAGACCGGGTGATCAAGCTCTGTTCGGCATCGTCCAAGGGGGCACTTACCTAGATTTGCGTTCCCAAGCGGCAGAACAACTCATTGCCCTAGACTTGCCCGGTTACGCCATTGGCGGAGTAAGTGTGGGGGAAGCACCAGCGCTGATTGATAAAGTGGTACAACACACGGCCCCATTATTACCAGCCCATAAACCCCGTTACTTGATGGGGGTCGGCACCTATCAGGAAATGGCCAGGGCAATTTTTGCGGGTATTGATTTGTTCGATTGTGTCATACCCACCCGTTTTGGTCGCCACGGCACAGCATTGGTACAGGGAGAACGGTGGAATTTAAAAAACGCCACTTTCCGGGAAGATCATCGCCCCTTGGATGAAACTTGTCCTTGCTATACCTGCCAAACTTTCTCCCGTGCTTATTTAAACCATTTAATCCGCTCCAGGGAAATGTTGGGTTACATTCTGCTTTCTTTGCACAATATTACGGAATTAATCCGTTTCACCCAAAGCATTCGCCAAGCAATTTTAAATGATACTTTCACCCAAGATTTTGCCCATTGGCTAACTCCACCGGAGTAAGTCTAGTAAAAAACTTAGGCGATCGCAAATCCAGTGTGGGGACGCATGGAGGGCTTGTCGAATCCCCAACAAAGACTAAGTCAGACAAGTTTTCAATGGTGGAAATCGTAACCAGATCCGTAGTACCAAGCTTCTAGACGACGTTTTTGCCCAAAACTAGGGTTAGTGAATAGGAGATTTTTAGCTAGGGGGTAGGTTAAACTGTAGCCCGCTAAGTTGGCATAATGTCCCAGCCATTCTAGCAAAGCGGGTAGGCCAATTTGGGGCAATAAAGGTAACACTATGAACGGATTTACCCTCGGCAAAGTTTGGGTTAGACCAGACCATTGAATTACATCTTGTAAAAAAGGCCCCATGACTTCTTGCCCTTGCCGATCCATGACAGTAAAAACCGCATTCATTAAGCGATTAATTTGATCTGGATCTGGTTTTTGTCCTACTTTAACTCCCATGGTTTGTTGAAATAACCAAGTAACCCCAATATTAGGTTGGTAGGGTTGCAAAAGAGCTAGATCCGCCGTGGTCAAATAATCCCCTGCCAGAGCTTCGCCAATGGCCTTAGTTAACCGTTGTAAATGGCGTACCATAGCGCCGAAACCACCAAAACTCACGGGGGATTGACTGCCGGCACTATCCCCCACGGCTAGTACCCGATCCCAAGGAAAATGTAGGGGACTAGATTTATAGGCCGGGAAAAAACCAGATAAAAACCGTTGCCATTGCAGTTGGTCTAGATTGATTTTTTGATACTCAGGTAGTAGACGAAAATATTCCTCAAAAAGAAATTCTAAACTGATGCGTTCTGGATGCACATCCACATAGGTAAACAGATAGGTGGTGCGGCCATCCCGAGCAGGAAAAGCTTCCCAAAAGTATTGGCAATGATTGGTAATTCCCGTAGTGGTGGCAATTAAATCTCCAGTTTCATTATCAGAATAACCCTGGGCGCAACTACCAACCACTAGGCAAACTCCATCAGGTATTTCTCCCTGTCGAGCTTGATTTACCAAAGGAGAACCGTGCCCCATGGCATCAATGAGTAAACGGCTAGTGAGCTTTTTTTCAACTTGATTTCTTCCATCATGTTGGTAACTAATTGCAACTCCATCGGGGTGAATAATTACCTTTTGAAAAGCACTATGTTCTAGTAATTTACCCCCGGCTTGGAGAAACTTTTGCTTAAGATTTTCTAGTAAATAAACTGGGTCTATCCCCACATTTAAAATATTTTTCACCCAAAATTCTTGCCCTCCATGAAAAGCAATGCGGCCAGGATTATATTCGCTGGTGATCGCCGTTTCCAATTCCTCTGAAGTGAGCAGTTCTAACTCAACAAAAGTTTGTAATTCTTGGCGGGAAATATTCCATTCCTGGGCCCGACCTTGCAATTTACCCCTTTCAATGACAACTACCTGCCAACCCCTTATTTGCAAACTAGCGGCCAACAAAATTCCCAGGGTACCACCGCAAATCACTACGTCAAAATCCGTTTCTCCCAAGTTTGTATTGACTTTTTGAGCTACTTCCATAACCGGAAGTAAATTTCCTTGGCATAGGGCTTGCCAACGCTGATCTAAACGCCGTAGGTAACCCAGGGCATCCCCTGGCGCAGAATTCAGTTTAGATTCCACAAAGGCTGTGGGCGTAGTTGCATAGTTCATCTAATTAGTTTTTTCGCTAAATTTCCTGAGCAAAAATCAAGATACGTTCGTATAATTTGGAGCTAACACGAAATCCTGCTTGATTGATCAAATCATCAATAACGGGTTTCACTTGTGGAATAAGATTTATTTGTTTGGCAACAAGCAAAACTCCCAAAATTCCGACTATTGATAATCCTAGGCGGGTAGCTTCCCTTCTGCCCAAACGCTCATCCATCAGTAGGTCATCAGCCTGTAAATCAAGGGCTAGGGCTATGGCATGGGCTTCTCCAGCATCAAGTCCCCGTTCTTTTTGTAGTTGTTCGGCTAATTCATAACTAGGGGCGCTAAGCAAGCGAATTTTAATCCAATCTAATTGCAGAATTAATGAAATTTGGGGATTGGTGGCGACGGCAATTTCACTAGCGACGGCTTCTGGAATGATTACACTTTTGTAAATTGCTTGTAATAACCAAAGATGATCTACAACAGCAAGATTCGCCATGGCGGAAGTGTCGCTAACAACAATCATAACCAACTGCGAATTTGCAAGTGCTGAATGTCCTGTTCCAATTCCTCCACATCGTAGTGAATACAAATTCCTCGGTCTGATAAAAGTTTTTGAAACTCCATAATTTCCATGGAGGAAATTTTGCTAGCCCTAGCCAGAGAAATGTGTTCTTGTTCAAATAGGGCAATGGCAATTTCCCGGAGCCAATCATTTTGGTCAAAGTCTCCTATCTGATTTAATCTATCCGGTAGGTTTAAGGTGATTTGCATTGGACAACCATTAGCCATTACCCTTCAATTCTACTGTTATGCCGTTGCCATAGCCACGATCGTCAAGAGGGTATTGATGAGGTAAAAAGAGCCCACAATTTGGGTTTCGGTCCAGCCACTTAATTCTAAATGGTGGTGAATGGGAGCCATTTTTAACAACCTTTTGCCGACGCCATCAGGGCCTTTGGTGGCTTTGTAGTAACCCACTTGGGCGATGACGGAGAGGGATTCTGCCAGAAAAATGCCGCTGATCAACAGCAGTCCCCAGAGGTTGCCGGTCATAATGCCCACCGCAGCCAAACTCCCCCCTAGGGCTAAAGAACCAGTATCTCCCATGAATACCCGGGCAGGATTGTGGTTATGGTGTACAAAACCAATACAGCCACCGGCCATGGCACAGCAGAAAAAGGCTAGTGCTGGATTTTCTTTCGCCACCAGTAAACCCAATCCCACAAAGGCGATCGCCCCAGTTCCGGCCGCCAAACCATCCACTCCGTCGGTCAGATTGGTCGCATTACTTTCCGCCACTAGGGCAAAGATAGCCACTAACCAAAAAAGGAAACCCAGGGGTAAGACAAATTGCATAATGCGAATGTCCGTAATTTCCGTTGGCCCATAAAAAAATAGCCAAGTGCAAAAAATAACGGCGATCGCCACCTGCAAAAATAATTTTTGTTTCGGGGTTAAACCCTTATTGGATTTGTATTTTAAAATCTGCCAGTCATCCACCCAACCGATCGCCATATAGCCCAAAGTCACCAAACCCACCACTATGACATCGGGATTAAACTGGGTTCCCACCACGGCGATCGCCACCGCCACCGGCACAAAGAAAATCCCCCCCATGGTAGGAGTACCGGCCTTTTTCAAATGACTTTGGGGTCCGTCGGACTGAATCACCTGACTAGCTTTCAGGTTTACTAGTATTGGTACCACCGCCATACCAATGAGAGCCGTAACCAAGGCCGTAAAACCAAGGGCAATCAGTAATTTTCCATTGCTCAACCATGGTATATCCGCCCAGCTACTCAACAGGGCCATCAGGGCTAAAGCCAATGCCCAGAGCAGGATTAGTAAGGTTTTGCCACTGGGGTTTTTCCAACTGGGAAGGGACGAAGATTTTGCGTTGGCCATAGTCAAAAAATTAGTTCAGGGGTTGATCAATGACGTTTTCTCCATCAGACTAACATCAAGGTTGCTGGCCTTTGGCTGTCGATTTTGCTGACAGATTTAAATATCAAGAACCATGCCCTTAATTACCAAACTAAAAAAATATCGACGAAAATATCAACGCTTCTTCTGGCTCGGCTGTGTTGTTTTAGCGCTACTACTGATCATTCCTCACCCCAGCCAAGCCCAATTCGTTATGCCCCAAGGTTTTAGTGGCCAGGGCAGTGGCTATAAACCGCCGGAAGTTTCCCGGTATGGTCCCATCGAAGTGGCTCCGGTACGATCGCCCGTTGACAACGGTTTTCTGTTTGATGTGGCCTCCCCCACTGTGTATAACCGCCAAGAGAATACCAGCCAAATTCCTGTGGAGCAAAGGGCTCAGGACATTGAAAGCAAATTAGAACTGGCTATTTTCAGACGGGATATGAACCCCGATGACCTAAGGGTAGAAACTTCCCGGCTCAACAACGTGGTGGTGGTTACTGTTAGCAATGACGATTATCCCCTCCCCTTGGTGCTAGCTTCCGTTACGGAAAACGATGCAGATTTCAACGGCCAACCCATTGATGTTTTAGCGGAGCAATGGCGGGAAAAACTGGATAAAGAAATTCGGCGAGGCCAAGCTAGTACTACCCCAGAAGCCCTAGAACAATCCTTCAAACAGGCTTTTCAAATATTTGTAGCCCTATTGGTGGCAACGGTCATTGTTGCTAGTATCAAACATTTAATTTCCCGGCATCGTCAACGACTCCTCAATCGTAAACAGGCGATCGCCGCTGAAAAACAAGCGGAGTCCGAACTGCTGGAAAAAAATCACCCCGACCCCATAGAAATTAATTATGCTGCCCCGGAAATTTTGGGGGAACAGCAACGGATATTTTGGCAAAGATTACCTCAAATACTCAGTATCGACCGCAAAATCGGCTTTTGGAAATTTATCCAGTGGCTTTTGTTCTGGGTGATTGTCCTTGGTTGGTACTTTGGCTTGTTCGCCATTTTTCGACAAATTCCCGGCTTAGCCACCCTCAGTGGCGCCATTTTGGGTCGCCCTTTGCAATTGCTAATGCTGTGGTTTTTTGTTGGTCTAACTATCCGTATTAGCCATCGCATCATTGAATTACTAAAAGACAATTGGCAAAACACTAATTCCGCCAGCTTCAACAAATTTATCAATCTGGGAGATGACCAACGGCGAGATCTGCGTATTTCCACCATCTCTGGGGCCATCAAAGGTATGGTCACGGTGGTTATCAGTGCTAGCGGTTTGTTAACCGCCCTGACTATTCTGGGCATTCCTACCGGTTCTGTGGTTGCCATTGGGGGTTTATTGGCCTTGGCCATTTCCTTCGGTGCCCAAAGCTTGGTCAAGGATTTGGTCGATGGATTTCTAGTATTAGCCGAAGACCAGTATGCCATTGGAGATGTGATTGATGTGGGCTTCGCCGCCGGGGGGGTGGAAAATTTAAACTTACGGGTGACTCAGTTAAGGAGTGCCGGGGGAGAACTGGTTACCATCCCCAACAGTGCCATTACCCAGGTTAAAAACCTGACCCGTTCGTGGTCCAGGGCTAATTTGAGCGTCAATGTAGCCTACGACACTGACCCCGTCAAAGCCATTAATGTTCTACGTCAAGTGGGGGAAGACCTGTACAACGACCCGGAATGGCATGAAAAAATGCTGGCAGTTCCCGATGTGTTGGGCATCGATAGTCTTACCCATGAGGGCATGACCATCACTATCTGGATTCAAACAGCCCCCGCTCAACAGTGGTCCGTGGGTCGAGAACTGCGTTTCCGTGTGCGCCAGGCCCTGACGGAAAATAACATCGAAATCGGTGCCCCCCGGCAAATATATGCCCATGCAACCAACACCACTAACGGGGCTACCAATCCCCCCTTTAATGCCCTTGAGTCCGCTGTGGAAAGCTAGTGTTTAGTATTAGTCTTCTCCTAGGTATATGCCCAATGACTTGGCCGTTTTAACCATAAAACCATCCCTATCCACCGGGAAAGGACAGCGATTTTCCTGGTGACATTCTTTAATGATGCTGATAATTGGTTTAAGGTCAGCGTGTTCCACCTTCCCACTGCGCCAGATCACCACCTGGTCATAAATTTCCTGTTCGATCAACTCCACTGCCCTAATTCCAAACACCGTGGCCAAGAGGCGATCGAACGATAGGGGGGTCCCGCTCCGTTGTAAATGACCCAGGGTTGTGGCTCGAATGTCTAGACTTACTAGATCGCAAAAAGCGGGATCTTTAATGTCGCAAAGATGTTGACTAGTTTCACTGATTTTTTCTGCTAAGTAGTCGGCGATATGTTTGTTTTTCTTATTATTTTGATCGTGGACACCCTCTGAAATAACTATTAAAGCAAAATGGCGGCCAGACTTCCGCAAATTCATTAGTTGATAACAACAATTGCGGATAATTTCAGAAGTCAAACAGGGGGTAATTTCGGGAATTAAAATGATATCGGCTCCGCCGGCAATGCCTGCATGGAGAGTCAAATGCCCCGCATCCCGCCCCATGACCTGGACAATGATAATGCGTTCATGGCTAGCGGCGGTAAAAGTCAGGTCGTATAAGGCTTGGGTAACAATATCCACCGCAGTGCTAAATCCCACTGCCAGATCCGTAAAGGGCACATCATTGTCAATGGTTTTGGGAATGGCAATAATATGCCAATTACCTTTTTGGGCTAAATCATAAATAATGTCTAAACTACCATCGCCACCAATAACAATTAGTGCTTCCAGGTCAAGTATGGCATAACCCTTGAGAATGGCTTCGGCGATCGCCGGTTGCTCTGGATGTCCCTTACTTAAGGACCCTAAAACACTACCGCTGAGAAATTGCAATACATCTAAGCCTTTGAGCATCCCGGGTAGAGCATAGCCATGTTTAGTTAACAGTAAATCCTCTGCCTGGTATTTTCCGTGGGCAACTTCAACAAAACCATCGGTGCCGTAGGGAATACCATAAACCTCCCACCCCTTAAGAGCTGAGGCCTTAACCACTGCTCGGATGACGGCATTGAGGCCAGGACAATCACCACCACTGGTCAAAATTCCAATACGTTTTGTGCCCATACCAAACCCCCTTAATTTGAGTCTTTCTAACTCTTTCAATAGCTGACCCATGGTCAAAATCGAACCCCAATCTATCGCCAATCCCTAATCCGGCGGTTTACTAACCCACTGGTTCAAGGGGATCAAGCGCTTTCCAAATAGGGGCGTAGGTCTGCAGAGCTTTGACATATTGAACCCGCTCAAAAGCAGTGGGATCGGGGCAATTAAGTTGACTCATACTGCCTTGCATCTGCTGTACAGATTCATATTCATGCTCCTCCATCCAACGGGCTAAACTATTTTCCAATGTGTGAATATAACCGATGCCGTGGCGCAATAGGGCACTGACCAATTGGGTGATTTTTGCCCCCGCCATTAATACCTTGACCAAATCCACTGTGTGCAAAATTCCACTGGTGGCGGCTAAGTCGCAGTCAATACGCCCATATAAAATCGCCAGCCAATGTAGGGGAAGGCGCATACTTTGGGGAGTGCTGAGCAGAATATGGGGATAAACTTCTAGGCTTTCTAGGTCAAAATCTGGCTGGTAAAAACGGTTAAATAAAACTAATCCATCAGCGCCATAATCGGCAAACTTCTTGGCCATATAGGCCATATTGCTAAAGAAGGGTGAAATTTTAACAGCAACGGGAATTTTAACTTCATCTTTAACCGCTTTAACAATGTCAAGATAATTTTTTTCCACCTCTGTGCCTGGCACATCCAAATCTGTGGGTACGTAGTAAATATTAAGTTCAATAGCATCGGCCCCAGCCCCCTCCATTTGTTGGGAATAGTCTAACCAGCCGCCTAGGGTAGAACCATTTAAGCTGCCAATTATAGGAATATCTAAACTCTCTTTAGCCAGGCGAATATGGTTGAGATACTCCTCAGAACCGACATGAAAAACCTGGGGTTCAGGAAAATAAGTCAGAGCTTCAGCAAAACTATGGGTGCCATGGGTGAGATGGTAGTACATTTCCAGTCTTTCTTGCCGCAATTGCTCTTCAAAGAAGGAATGTAAAACGATCGCCGCCGCACCACTGTCCTCCATTTTTTTGAGATTGTCCAACTCCTCCGTCAAGGGGGCACAGGAACCGACCACTAGGGGAGATTTAAGATTTAAGCCGAGGTATTGAGTAGTGAGATCCATGGTTTAAATACCTTTTTGATTTTGCGGTTTATAGTAATAATTGATTCGATTTGGATAATCTTAAGGGAGCTGGCAAGGGAGATAGCCAAAATCTAACACTTGCTCCTTTGTAAAAAGTGGATCTTCCGGAAATGTATCTTTTGGCAAGCCATAGTAAACAGATACCACTTCCCTGGAGTCTTGATAGGCTTGTTCAAACTGCTCATCCCAAAACTCTTCTAGGCTAGGACTACTTTCTAGCAAAATCTTCAGTTGGATTCGACCAAATGATAACTTACTGCGATGTGATTCTACGTTATCTCTATCCTCTAAAGAAATTAACGGCTTTTGAAAGATTAACAGATGATGAAAAATTTCCTCGAGGTGTTCATATAATTGTCCAACTTCTTCGCGAGCCAAACCATCAATTTCTTCAATCAAGTTATCCCAATCAATCATTGTTAATTGACGAGATTTCAGTAAATTGGTTGTTGCTAACAACCACTGATAAAAATCCTGCTCATAAAGAGCTTTCATGTCAACTTGGGTAGGCATCAATATCTCCTTGGAATTGGAATAAAGTAAGAAAAGAGGCAATTTTGCAAAAAACAATATTTAGGGTAATCAAAATTGCCCCCCTAATGCCGATTCTAAACAGATTTAGCAATTACCTCCGGAGATGGGGAAACACCATGGTTGTTACCGTTAATTTCCCCACCCAGAGAACGTTTCGCCAGATATTCGTACATGGCCCAGCGAGTGTTCACATCCCCTTGAGCTAACTTCATTAGGCGTTTGGCCTCCTCTGGTTGACTGCGGGTGAGCATGGCAAAGCGATTTTCCGAATAGACCGTTTTGTCAATGGCTACTTTTGGCGATCGCATATCCAATTGCAGGGGATTTTTACCTTCATCCGCCAACAAAGGGTTATAGCGGTAGAGCAACCAACGACCGCTGTCCACCAACTCTTTTTGATGGTTCATGGCGGTGGTCATATTGATGCCGTGGGCAATGCAGTGGGAGTAGGCAATAATTAACGACACACCGGGATAGGCTTCCGCTTCCATAAAGGCTTTAATGGACTGCTCATTTTTGGCTCCCATGCCGATACTGGCCACATAGACGTTGCCGTAGGTCATGGCCATTAAGCCCAAATCTTTTTTGGGAGAGGGTTTACCCCCAGCGGCGAATTTAGCTACAGCGGCCCGGGGAGTGGCTTTGGAGGCTTGGCCACCGGTGTTGGAATAGACTTCCGTATCCATCACCAAGATATTGACATTACGCCCACTGGCGAGGACGTGATCCAAACCGCCGTACCCAATGTCGTAGGCCCAGCCATCGCCACCAATAATCCAAACGCTTTTCTTCACGAGGTAATCCGCTACAGAAAGGAACATTTGGGCTTGGGGAGTTTCCAGATTTTGCAAACGTTGCTTAACCTGTTCTACCAATTGCCGTTGCTCAAAAATGTCTGCTTCGGTGGCTTGGACGTTATTAAGAATTTGGGTAACCAAACTATCCCCCAACTCCCCGGCAAAGGTTTTTAGCAATTCCCCTGCAAATTCCGTTTGCTTGTCGATCGCCACTCGGAAACCAAGGCCAAATTCAGCGTTATCTTCAAACAGGGAATTGGACCAAGCGGGACCGCGACCCTCAGCATTTTGGGCCCAGGGAGTTGTCGGTAAGTTGCCGCCATAGATGGAAGAGCAACCGGTGGCGTTGGCCACTAACATGCGATCGCCAAATAATTGACTGACCAGTTTCAAATAAGGGGTTTCCCCACAACCGGCACAGGCTCCAGAAAATTCAAATAACGGCTCCTGCATCTGTTGATGGCTGATTTTGTTCAAATTCAAACTGAGGCGATCGGGGTTGGGCAAATCTAGGAAAAAGTCCCAATTCTCCCGTTCCTGTTCCCGCAAGGGTAACTGGGGAGCCATATTGATCGCCCTTAAACGAGGCTGGGATTTATTTTTAGCCGGGCATACGTCCACACAGATGCCGCAACCGGTGCAATCTTCCGGGGCTACCTGGATGGTGAACTTAGAACCTTGCCAATCATGGTCTTTGGCATTGGTAAATTTGAAACTGACCGGAGCATTGGCCAATTCTGCCTCCTCGTAAACTTTGCCCCGAATCACAGCATGGGGGCAAACAATGACGCATTTGCCGCATTGCACACAGACATCGGGGTCCCAAACAGGAATTTCGTGGCCCACGTTGCGTTTTTCCCATTGGGTAGTGGCGGTGGGATAGGTGCCGTCGCAGGGTAAAGCACTGACCGGGAGATCATCCCCTTGGCGGGCCATGATTTTTCCTAACACTTCCCGCACAAACACCGGGGCGTTATCAGGCACCACCGGCCGCATAGCAGGGGCATCGTCGCTCACCGTTTCCGGTACGGACACTTCATAGAGATGGGCCAGGGTGGAATCCACCGCTTTAATATTCATCTCGACAATTTCCTGACCCTTTTTGCCGTAGGTTTTTTGGATCGACTGCTTAATTTTGGCGATCGCCTCTTCCCGGGGCAAAACTCCTGCTAAGGCAAAGAAACAGGTTTGCATCACCGTATTGGTGCGGCGACCCATGCCCGCATCCCTGGCCACATCATTGGCGTTAATGGTGTAAACCTTGAGGTTTTTGTCAATAATTTCCTGTTGCACCTTGCGGGGAAACTGTAGCCAAATTTCCTCCGGGCCGTAGGGGCTATTGACCAGGAAAACGCCGCCATCAACGGCTGGTTCCAACACTTCAAACTGTTCCAAAAATTCCCACTGGTGACAGGCGACAAAATTGGCTTGGCTAATCAGGTAAGTGGACAGGATGGGATTAGGGCCAAAGCGCAGATGGGAAACGGTTACAGAACCGGATTTTTTCGAGTCGTAAACAAAGTAACCCTGGGCATAATTGTCCGTATCTTCGCCAATGATTTTGATGGAGTTCTTATTAGCTCCCACTGTGCCGTCGGAACCGAGACCGTAGAAAATTGCCCGGACGACAGAATCTGCTTCCGTGGAAAAACTGGGGTCATAGTCAATGCTGGTGTGGCTCAAATCATCGTTAATGCCTACGGTGAAATGGTTTTTGGGGTTGGTTTGATTTAGATGGTCCAACACCCCTTTAACCATGGCGGGGGTAAATTCCTTGGACGACAGACCGTAACGACCACCAATAATTTTCGGCATCATGCCCGCTTCAAAAAAGGCCGTCAGTACATCCTGATAGAGGGGTTCCCCAATGCTCCCTGGTTCCTTGCACCGGTCCAGCACCGCTATTTTTTGCACCGTTTTTGGTAGAGCATTAACCAGGCGATCGCCAGCGAAGGGTCGATAGAGGCGCACTTTCAGTAAACCGACTTTTTCCCCTTGGGCCGTGAGAAAATCCACCGTTTCCTGGACCGTTTCCGCTCCAGAACCCATCAGCACAATCACCCGTTCCGCCTCGGGATGGCCGAAATATTCATAGGGACGATAATGGCGGCCGGTGAGCTGGCCAAATTGCTCCATCACCTGCTCCAGCACGTCGGGATAACTGGCATAAAAAGGATTAACCGTTTCCCGCGCCTGGAAATACACATCCGGATTTTGGGCCGTACCCCGCAACTTCGGGCGATCGGGGGTCAAAGCCCGTTCCCGGTGGGCTAGCACATCCTCATCCTTAATCAAACCACGGAGTACTTCCTGGGGTAAAAGCTCAATTTTTTGTTCTTCGTGGGAAGTGCGAAAACCATCAAAAAAGTGCAGTCCTGGTATCCTGGTGGCAAAGCTGGTGGCCGTGGCAATGAGGGCAAAATCGTGGGCTTCCTGGACAGAATTGGAACTTAACATGGCAAAGCCCGTATTTCTGGCCGCCATCACATCACTGTGATCCCCAAAAATAGATAGGCCCTGGGCCGCTAAAGAACGGGCCGCCACATGCAAAACCATGGCTGTTAATTCCCCAGCAATTTTGTGCATATTGGGCAACATCAACATTAAGCCCTGGGAAGCGGTAAATGTTGTGGTCAAAGCTCCCGATTGCAGAGCGCCATGGACAGTACCGGCGGCTCCCCCCTCGCTTTGCATTTCCACCACCAATGGTACGGTGCCCCACAAATTGGGCCGGTGTTCTGCTGCCCAAGCATCGGACCATTCCCCCATGGGCGAGGAAGGGGTGATGGGATAAATGGCAATCACCTCACTGAGCAGGTAGGCCACACGGGCCACCGCTTCATTACCGTCGAGGGTGGCATAGGTAGGTAAACTCATAAACGAATCGTCCTCAAAGGTTTCTGCAATGGCAACAAAAGCCAAAAATATGAAACAAAGCAGTCAAGTTTGTTAACAGTTGGGGATACTGCCGGGGGTTAATGGAGCGCTAAAAAATCGTTGAAAATAACACTAATGCCAAGAAAAATTAAACAACTTCAAGATTGTTTTTGTTGATTCTTAATTAAGGCCGGGGAAAGAGATAGCCCAAAAAACTTAGTCGAGAAATGGGGCTGCGAATTAGTCGTCAACGATTGGTGTTTGG
This sequence comes from Synechocystis sp. CACIAM 05, assembly GCF_010222815.1. Classification (GTDB taxonomy): domain Bacteria; phylum Cyanobacteriota; class Cyanobacteriia; order Cyanobacteriales; family Microcystaceae; genus Synechocystis. Next base: position 3,570,185 of record NZ_CP019225.1, read on the forward strand.
TCATGGCGTTCTCTCTGGGTCTTAGTTTTATCTTGAACCCAAAATCAAAAAATGGAACACTTTCTTATTGTTTTTTAACGAGATCAAATACTGTGAAGTTTTGTAATTGCTCCGTGGCAAGAAGAAAATTTTGCCTTAGCTATTGTTTGGATTTCATGACAGCAGCAACATCCACCCGATTGTTGACAATGCTTGGACAGTACTCAGGCTAATTAGTTGATCCAATTTCAGCGACTTATTCCAATCACAATTTACAGCCAAATTAACTATAGTTTAAAAAATCGAATTAAAACCTCTGTCAAAATAGATTTTGGCAGCATTCACCTTACCAAATCAAATCTAAATCCAACACAAACATCGGTAAAACATTTTCCCCTGATAAATTGCTCGGATTTTTTACTACTTCCATCCCTTGACCCTGACGATAAATTTCTACTTCCTTACTTTGACGATTAATTAACCACCCCAACCGTGTGCCATTTTCTAAATATTCCTGCATTTTTTCCTGTAGGGGCTTTAAATTGTCGCTGGGCGATCTTAGTTCAATCACAAAATCAGGACAAAGAGGCACAAAGCCTTGTTTTTCTTCCTGTGTTAATGCTGTCCATTTTTCCAGGGAAATCCACGCCGCATCGGGGGACTTATCCGCACCATTGGGAAGTTTAAAGCCCGTGGAGGAATCAAAAACCTTACCAAGCTGATACTGTTTATTCCAGTGTCTTAATTGATAATTAATTTCGGAATTCTTTTCGCCAGTTTCCCCACCCGTAGGGGGCATAATGATTAAATCTCCCTGATAAGTTCTCTCAAACCGTAAATCACTATTATTTTGACAAAGCTTATAAAACTGCTCGTCGGATAATTTTAAAGAATCCATTTTTATCTTTAGTGGACTCATAATTGTTCTCCCAATCATTGGGGGGCAAGCACAGGCTTCTAGTCTAACATCAAGACTTTAACTGCGTTGTGTTGTTTTGAGGATTGATTTACGGTGACATAACAGAAGTTTTTGCGTCGATCGCCGTTTGGCCATTCACGATTAATCGGGGGTTAACAACATCAATCGGTCGGGTTCCAGATGTATAGACCAAGGCTGGGGACAATGACGTAAAATCTGCCATTTTTCTTTAAATACCTCCGCCTGGAGGTGATAGTCATCGGTATCAACGGGAGGAATCCCTAATTTTAAATAAACCGTCATGCGATGGGGAGTTTCACTGGTCCACACCACCCAACCAGGAAAAGTATTGACCGGAGATTGATGGCGATCGCCAGAATCTAGAAACCGAATTTGATGGGCCCGAATCCCGATGTGGGTTTGGTCGGAAGAAACGGGTTCCGTTGTTTGTAAGGTGCATTGCCAGCCCAGGGCCCGGACAGTATGGCGATCGATGGCTTGAATGGGAGAGTAATTTTTGCAACCCGTTAGTTGGGCAATGGTCAGAGTCCCAGGGCGATCAAAGATGGCTTGCTTGTCCCCAGTAGCTACCAATTGACCTTGGCTTAGTACGAGTAATTTCTGACAAATCCGATAGGCTTCTTCCAGGTTATGGCTGACGAAAAGGGTGAATCCTTTATAGCCAGAAAGGATTTTGAGCAACTGTTTTTCCAGTTCATAGCGTAGATGGGTATCCAGGGCAGAAAAGGGTTCGTCTAATAACAGAACATTGGGTTCCGGAGCTAAAGCCCGGGCCAGGGCGACCCGTTGTTGTTGGCCACCGGATAGCTGATGGGGATAACGATCGCCCATTTTTTCTAAATTTACTAAAGTCAATTGTTCTTCAACCCGGAGCGATCGCCGTTGGGGGGAGAGGTGCCGCAGACCAAAGGCAATGTTCTGGGCCACGGTCAGATGGGGAAATAGGGCATAGTTTTGCAACACTAAACCGACTTTCCGTTCATGGCTCGGTACATTGATATTTCGTTGTGAATCAAACAAAGTTCGACCATTAAGAATAATCTGCCCCTGGGTCGGAGTTTCTATCCCCGCAATGCAACAGAGCGTCATGCTTTTACCAGAACCCGATGCCCCTAACAATCCCACCGTTTCCCCTTGGGCAGTAAATGTAACGTCTAAACTGAATTGCGCTAACTGCTTCTGAATGTTGACCTGGATCCCTGGCTCCACTTCCCCTAGCTTTGGGTAATGAGAAGAGGAATTTTCCCATCCATTGTTTTGGAATAAAACAGTTAACCGATGCTCCTGGGGCTGAGGGTTGTGAATTTTATCTTCATAACGTCTTTGCCAGATATTGGCAGCCATAATGCCAGCCAGGGAGATGACAAAAATAATGCCTACCCATAACCAAGCTTCCCCCATGGCCCCCGCTTCCACAGCAAAATAGATGGCCATTGGTATGGTTTGGGTTTGCCCCGGAATATTGCCCGCCAGCATCAAAGTAGCGCCAAATTCCCCCAAGGAACGGGCAAAGGCGAGGGTGGTGCCAGCCAAAATACCGGGTAGGGACAGGGGCATTAAAATTCGCCGAAAAACTTCGCCCCTAGAAGCTCCCAGGGTTTGGGCAACTTGCAACAGATGGCGATCAACTTGCTCAAAAGCTCCCAACGTTGTTTTGTACATTAGGGGAAAAGCAACAATAGTGGCGGTGATAACAGCGGCATACCAAGTGAAAACGATGGTGATATCAAACTGAGCTATGATTTTTCCCAACGGGCCATTTTTGCCAAACAATAACAGCAGCAAAAAGCCGACTACCGTGGGGGGCAAAATTAACGGCGCAATAAAAATCGCCTCAACCAAAGACTTTCCCGGCTGGCGATCGCCTAACATCCCATAGGCTGCTGCAATGCCAAGGAAACATGTGACCACGGTTGCTAATCCAGCGGTTTTGAGGGAAATCCAGAGAGGAGTTAGGTCAATGACCGTCATGGGGCAATGTCGAACAGTTAAGGCAGTTTACGGCAATGGCTGATTATTCACCCGGGCCAAAACCATATTGACTGAAAACTTTCTGGGCTTCTTCACTGGCAAGAAATTGGCCATAGGTGCGGGCTGCTTCTGGTTGGGTACTGGCCGCTATCACGGCGATCGGATAAACAATGGGGGCGTGCAAATTAGCCGGGGCTTTAACCACAGTTTTTACTTGATCGGAAATTTGGCCATCGGTGGCGTAAACTACCCCTGCATCGGCATTGGCGCTTTCCACGGAGCCTAGAACACTCCGCACCGAATTGCCGTAAACAAACTTGGGCTTTAACTGATCCAAAATGCCTAGATTTTCAAACACTTCCTCTGCATACTGCCCAGCGGGAACACTGCGGGGCTCCCCCACGGAAATGCGCCTAACGGCGGGGTCAGTGAGTTGCTGAAATTCGCCAATCTGTAGGGCGGAATCCTGGGGCACAACCAACACCAAACTATTGCTGAGTAAATTGCGACGGGTATCGTTAATGATTAAATTTTTTGCCTGCAACCCATCCATTTGTTTAGATGCGGCGGAGATAAACAAGTCAACGCTAGCCCCCTGCTCAATTTGTCGTTGCAGTGTGCCAGAAGCGGCAAAGTTGTAATTCACTTCAATGTTGGGATGGGTCGATTCAAACCGTGGGTCTAAAGCTTCCATTGCATCCTGCAGGCTGGCCGCCGCCGACACAGTTAGGGTAATGGACTCTTTTGTTGGGACAACGAAAGTTTCTGAACTGGGGAACGATTGGTTAAACGAAGAAACTCCACACGCAGTCAATAAACCCACTAGGATCAGTAGCCAAAACCAAGCTAGTTTCATTTATTTCATCTTGAGATTTTTTTAGATTTTGGCGATCGCCTGCCAGAGTTCTGTCCGTAAAGGTTGCAGTTCATTGTCCAACTCCGGAGCGAGGATGGGGGAAGGCAACATAAACGGGAACCAAGTTACCAGGGGAAGATTTTCCGTCACTTGATAAAAATCGCTGGGGTTGGGCCCATCAATGTGGCGCAGATTAACCCCAAAGCCCAACCGCTGACGACGGTACTGGAGTATGGGAGCGTAATCCCTCAGCCAAGTGTAAAAATCCGGCGCTTCTTGTAGAGAACGGAGGGTTTGTTGCAGTAAAGGTTCTGGCATAGGCGTTCCATTAACCTGGAGCCAAGCTTGATTGATTAACTCCTGGGCCTGGGCTGGATTTTGCCAAGCCTGTACCAATTTGGCCGCCGGATCGGGCAAAGCAGGGAGATATTCTTCAATACGCTCTGAATTTTGGCTCAATGCCAGCAAGACCTGACTCTGGCGATCGCCAACTTGGGTTAACTCTGCTTCCGCCTGGGAAAATTGTCCCAACCACCAATAAATTCCTCCCTGAATTTGTCCCAAAAGATTTTGAAAATTGGCATCAGTTTGGTTACCCTGCCGCAGTTGGTTGAGGGTCGACTGTATTTTTTCAATCAAAGGCGGATAAAGTCGAGCAAAATTAGGATCGTGCCACACTGGATTAGTAATAAACAAAGGATCCCGCAAACATTCCATGCTAAAAGCGTCAATGGCCAGGTCTAACTTTTGTTGTACCAATAGACTCAGCCCTAGGCCAAAGAATACCCCCCGTTTGGCCGGCACCAACTGACTGGCGGTGGCAAAAGCTTGACTCGCTTGGCTGGGATTTTGCCCCAGGGTCAACCACCCCAAATTGTTATGGGTAAATTCCTGGTGGGGAGACGCTTCCACACTCCTCTCAAAAGCGGCGATCGCCTTGGTTACCAATTCCTGCCGTTGTTCTGGATCTGCCGTGGTCAAAGCAATGTTGCCCAAATTCCAACCCAATTGGGTGGGGTAATAGGGTTCCCAGGGAGCAAGATTTTCCGCTTGGGAAAGGTAATCGGTGAAAGCTGGTACATTTTCTGCTTCTAAAGCCCGGAACGCTATTTCTGACAGTTGCCAAGCCCGCAAAATCGGAAATAACCACACGGCGATCGCCACCAGGAAAGCAATGCTAGCAAAAAACACTGGCCGGGCGAAACGACTAGGATTTGGTATTACTTGATGGGAAGGCCAAAGTTGTAGTAAACAGGCAAAATAAATAACAATAACGCCGCTAATGCAAACATTGTCCAATTGATAGTCAGTTAAACTGGTTACTCCGTAGGCTAACAATGCATTGGTGAGGGTCAAAATAAGAATTTTTACTACGTTTGAATCAACATCATTACCTTTAGTGTTAACTATATTTTGTTTGATTAAACTGCGAATTAATTGCCAAATTAAACCAATGGTTAATAGTAAAGGAATTAATAGACCCCAGATTCCCAATTCTGCAAATAATTGCGCTGGAGTGGAATGCAGTTGGTAGATAAATTCTGATTCCCGCCCCGCCCATACCGGTCGGTAAACTTGATATTGCAGAGGCACATTGCCCAGGCCAATGCCAGTCCAAGGATGGGCTGACCCCATGCGCCAACCAATTTCAAAATTAATTAAACGATAGGCAAACTGTCCCGCCCCTTGCCCTCCCATAATGCCAGTGAAGCTAGTAAGCAAACGGTCATTCGTACCAATAAAAATTCCCACCACGGCGATCGCCAAAGTGCCTAGGCCTAACCACCATCGCCAGGGCAATTGACAGAGCAGACCAATACCGATAATAACTAGTAACAATAAAGTAGCTAAACCTAATAGTCCCCCCCGGGAACTGGTGGTATAAAAATCAATTAATCCCAGTGATAAGGCAACGCTCCAAAACCAACGTTTTTTGCCTTCATTGAGCCAAATTAAAACACTCAGCAAAGGCAAAATTAACACTAGGTAACCCGCCAAATAGTTTTGGTGGCCAATGGGAGCCCAATTTTGTAATTCTAGTATCCCAAAAGTAAAAGTTTTAGTAATGCCCATTTCCCTGGCGATCGCCGCTGATTGCCAAAAAGGAATGAGGGTTTGGGTAAACCACAGCAAAAGGCTAATGACAATAAAGGCAAAACCCACATAGCCTTGAAAAGTCAATAACTTGTTAATGCTTACCAGGGGGTTGGTTTGAACTTTTAGCCAACTTCTTAGTCCATATAAACCGGCTAGAAAAGCGCAAAACATCCAGCCATACCAACGGGCCTGGTGGGGAAATTCCGCCCCTACCACACTTAGCATTACGGCGATCGCCAACGCCACCATTAACCAGTCGAACCCTAATCCGAGGGAAATTAAGCGCTTATTTTGTCCGATTTGCCACAAACACCACAGCGCAGTTAACCAAAACCAGGTCTGCCAAACAAAGACCCAGGGCCAACCCACCATCAAGCTATGGCTATTAGGTAACAGGGTGAATAGCCCATAGAGTAAGGCCGTCAATAGTCCCAACAATCGTCCTGGGTTACTGGAAGGGGAAGTGGATGAAGGGGAACTAACCGGAGGAGAGGATGAATCGGCGGCCATACTGGGCAATACTCACAGGAAAACACCTTTCCCATTTTGCCCTCTTCCCAGAAAAAAACCGCCCCGGAGGACGGTAATCAGATTTTCGTGTGTGAGGAGGAAATCGCGTCGAGTTCTGCTTATTTCTTAACCTCACTGTATCTACGATTCTAAACCAAAATTTAGGGCCCTCCACTCACCCGATTGAGTGAATCGCGGCGATCGCCTAGATGTTAGACTTGCCTCGGCCCCATCGATAATGTCACCTTAACCAACACATTTTCCAAATTAATCGACCATGGCTAAGAGCAAGGCAAAGTGGGAAAAAGGAACTTTAACCTTCCGTCTTGACCCTAAATTTTTTCTGTTCATGGGCTGCTGATTTTGCCGTTTCCATTGCATCGAGGAGTCCTTTTTCGGGGGAACGCTCCCCAATACCTATATCCGCCGTAATCTTTCCCTGCTCAAAGCCTAGGGCTAACCTTTCCCGAATAAAATCTGCTTGGCTAATATGGCACTCAATACAAAGAATGGCAAATTCCCTTTCCCCAATGCGAGCACAGAAGTCATCCTGGCGACAAATGGTTTTAATGATCTTGGCAGCCCGTTGCAAGATTAAGTCGTTAATAGGCTCTTCCCCTTTGGGCTCCGCTGCTTCCAGCTCAACAATAATGACACTGACCGGAAAGCCAAATTTCTGACAGCGAATTTCCTCACTGGCTAACAACTTTTCCCAACCCGAAAGGCTATAAAAACCAGTAGTTCCATCCCGTTCCTTCAGAAGTTGTTGATACTCTTCCCGCCGGGAAGCTATTTCCGCTTTGAGAAAAAAATCTAGGATAGTACTCAGCAGTTGGGCGATGAGTTCCACCAAGGGCAACTCGTCCACCAAACTATCGGGCTGAATTTCGGGATCAATGGCACAAAGGGTACCAAATAGGGAACCGTTCCCATAGGTTATGGGCACCCCCACATAGGCTCCGATGTCCACCTGCTGGGCGATGGGGGCATTGCGGTAGGCTTCCACCAAGTTCGATTGGGGAGCAATATGGGGTCCTTCTCCCCTCACCATGCGGGAGCAAAAGGAATCGGGCCAATGGAACACATCCCCCCGCTTAACTCCGTAACCATTGTCCTGAGCCTGGAGTACGATCCAGTTATCTACCTCGGTGCGAGTGATCATCCACAGGGATAGCCCCATTCGTTGATGTAAATAGGTCAATGTTGCCTGGGCCGCACTATCAAAGTCAGGAAAGGAAGTGGTGGTGAACATCGGCTTGTCGGCGCCCTAGGATGGATTGGTAGATTCTGTTAATTCGGGAAGTTGAGAGATTCGGGTATTTGCTTGGCATATTCCCAAATGATTGTCCCTGCCTCCATTTTAGCTATGTTGTTGTTATGGGACATAAAAAAACCTCCCCACAGGAAGGTTTCTCGCCACAATAGGTCAGGCTGGCATAGTCTATAGATCGCCGCCTCGGAAGGCTAGCACAAACACCACCGCCGGCCCAGCAAGAACAATCAGGCCCAAAAAAGTCAACTGAAAAATAGGTTCTAAATTGAGTGCGGCTAATAATTCCATAATTTCTCCTGTTAAAAACTGCTGGCTAGACTCAACGTAAGCAAGGATAATAAAACCAATGTCTATAATAGCTGGGTTGGTTTCGTCCCCTGGACTTGCCGTCATAAAAATACATAAAGTTATGTGAAGAAGGAGACCGGCCATGGCAACTTGGTATTGCATGCAGGGGTGTGGTGCTTGTTGTAATCTCACCCCAGAAGACCGGCCGGAGTTGGCCGAGTATCTCACCCCGGAGGAGTTAACCCTCTACCACAGCCTAGTGGGGGCAGACGGTTGGTGCGTTAATTACAACCATGGCGATCGCCTCTGCCAGATTTACGAAGATAGGCCCAGTTTTTGCCGGGTGAAACCAGATAACTTTGCCCGGATGTTTGGCATTGCTCCGGCGGAGTTCGACGAATTTGCTAGCCATTGCTGTGAAGAACAGATTGAAGGGGTTTATGGCCCCCGCAGTAGGGAATTAAAAAGCTATCGCCAGGGATTACCGAAGTTTGAGTTAGATAGCCATTTTTAAGCTATTTTTAACTGTTCTCGATGATTTCGTCTGGTTAAACGGGGTCTAACAACTCAAAGAAGCGGTAATGGGCCAGACCGTCCAGAATACCGGCGGCGTAACGTTTTTCGGAAAAATAAATAGGTTCGATCTCCCCTAGATTAGAAAGTTCCTCATGGTGACGGTTAGCCACGACGACGGAAAGGGTGTTACCCCGCATCATATCTTCGTCGGCCCCCGATCCTCCGGCGGTGAAAACGTGCTCCAGGGGAATATTCCACTGTTGGCTCAACCAACGCACTGCGTAACCCTTAGAAGCTCGGATGGGCAAAATATCCAGAAATTGGCCAAAGGAAATGATGGTATTTACAGTTTGTTCCCCTTTATGCAACAGTTGCCGGATTTCTTCTAGGCTAGGGGCGATCGCCGCATCGTAGAAATAGCTAATTTTATAGGCGCTCAGTTCTTCCTTGGGTTGGAGGGCTAAACCGGGTAATTCCCCCAAAATACGCACAATGGCGTTACGGTTCCACAAATAATCAATGTGATTGCGCCAACTCTGGTCGGGGATCAAATCCGGGGAAGAATAAATTTCCGTGCCCATGCTGGTGATCAACATATCCGGTTGGGGAATGCGATACTCCCGCAAAATTTTCAGCACCGAATCCAATCTTCTCCCAGTGGCAATGCAAAAGCCGACATTTTTTCGATGTTGATACAGCACTTCCAGTAATTCGTCCAACGTCTGGCGATCGCCCGGTAATCCCCCCTGTAATGCCCCCAGTAAATTTTGGTCCAAACTAGTAACCAGGGCACCGTTATAGTACAAAGTCCGCCGCCGCTTTAAATCACTACGTTTCAGCACTGAAGTCTGTTGGGTCAGAGCGTTGATGGCTTCTAAATAACTTTCAACGTGGGAAGGCCAAGAATAATGGCGCTTAACTCCCTCTAGACCACTTTCAGAAAGGAATTGCCATTGTTGTTTGTCGTTTAGTACTTTGAGCAATTTATCCGCAATATCCACTTCATCGAGGGGATTGATTAGATAGCCATTCTGACAATTTTTGATAATATCCACCGGGCCCCCATCCTCCGTGGCCACAATGGGCACACCACAGGCCGCCGCTTCAATCAAAGTTAAACCAAAGGGTTCCGTCAAAGCCGGATTGATAAATACTCCCTGGGACAAAGCAGTGAGGCGAAACAAAGCATACACATCCTCCGCCTGATTCTGTTTGGGGTAAGCCACTTTGCCGTAGAGATCGTAACGGTCAATGGTCAACAGTAAATCCGTCAGTACTTCCCTCGGCCCCTGGTCTAGATCCGTGATGTCATCCCGATTGCCCGCCACAATGACCAAATTGGCCTGGGCCTGTAACTGCGGGGACTGGCCATAGGCTGCAATTAATTTATGGATATTTTTGCGGGGATCCGGTCGGGACAAAGCGAGGATAATAGGCTTACGGGGATGCCGTAGAAATCGTTGCAACTCTTGAACAATAGGCGTTTCCCACTCATTCCCTTTGGGGGGATAAAACTTTTCTAAATCAGTGCCGGGGGGAATAACCAACATCTGGTCTGGCTGGTAATAGTCGTATTGGGCGTACTGTTCTGCGATTTCCTGATGGGTACTGGTAATCACCCTCGCCGCTGATCCTAGGGTTTCTTCCTCCGCGTTAATCCGGCGGGCCATATTGTAACGGCTTTCAATTTCGTCGGCTTTAATCCCACTGAGCAGGAGACGGGTGCGCTTACTACGACCCAGGGAATGTCCGGTGTGCACCAAAGGAATACCCAATTGGTGAGAAAGTCTGGTGCCCACGTAACCCGCATCGGCGTAATGGCTATGGATGACATCGGGCAGTTCGGGCTGTTCTTTGAGATAATCCAGGGCATGGTCAGCAAAATTATCCAAATAGTCCCAGAGCATTTCCTTGGCAATATATTCCTCCGGGCCGCACTCAATGCGAACAATCCGGGCCCGATCGCCAATGAGTTCTCTAGGCTGGGCATAATCTGCATCTACTTTGGGATCTTTAATTAAACGGGTCAGCAAATCCACCCTGCCCACCTGGGGATTTTTTACCAAAGCCCGGGCCAGCTCCAACACATATTTGGTTTGTCCGCCGGTGTCTGCATCTCTGCCCAACTCAAGGTTTTCTCCCCGAATTAAGCCATGGACACTAATTAGTAAAATGTATTTTGATGAATAGCTCATAAGTTTTACAAATTACTATAATTACCGCTGAGGGATGTCACAGGGTACCATGGCAACGATTTTAACCCCTGCAATTAATGAAT